>NZ_CAKJTO010000018.1:53971-56825 GCF_917627405.1 Protofrankia sp. Cj5 | reverse complement strand
CCGCTCGGCAGGCCGGACGAAGCCCGCCTGCCCGCCTGCCCGCCTGCCCGCGGGACCCGGACCGTCGTGTCCCGCGGGCAGGCGAAGGGACGGAGCATGGCCGTGCCCTGCGCGCGGGACGTGCGTGTCAGCGCGCCCGGCACCAGGGGCGCGGCGTCCGTCGGGTGCCCCGGGGAGATGATCGGGGTGAGCTGGCCAGCAGTTGCTCTCAGCGGGCCGCGCGCAGGAAACGCCCCGGGCGGGTGCCGGTGAGCTCACCGAATTCCTGCACGATCGTCCCCGCGACCGCGGTCATCCGGTAACCCCCCGCGGGGCGGCGCAGCCGGGCAGCCCCGGTCGGCAGGTCCGAGACGAACACGTCCCGTTTCCATTCGAGCTCGTTGAGCGCGAACACGACGATGTCGCCGGCGGCGCCCTCGCGCAGGACGCCCCGATCGGCAAAGCCGAACAGGCCCGCGAGCTGTCCCGTCATCTTGTGCACGGCCTGTTCGAGGGTGAGGTCGTCGCGGTCGCGCACATGGCGGGTCAGGGTCAGGGTCGTGTCACCGATGGCGCACATCATCGCGAGGTGTGCGCCCGCGTCGCTGTTGGCGATGATGGAGGCGGGGTGCGAGAGAGTCTCCGCAACGCCGTCCGCGTCCGCGTTGGACACGCCGACACCGACGACACCCGGCGTGAGGTCATTGTCCAGCAGCCAGTCGGCGAGGACGTCGGACGGGTGGCCGGCATGGGCGATGACAAGGTCGGCCAGGGTCGAGCCCACCCACTTCTCGTTGTGCGGGCGGGTGACGGAGACGAACCGGATCCGGTCGGGGTGGCGGTGCGGGATCATCGTTCGAGGGACCTGGTCCCACTCCGCCCGCGCCTGTGCCCGCCACTGCGGGTCGGTCAGCATCCGCTGCTTGTCGCCGGGCGTGGCCTGCACCATCCGATGCCAGGTCTCCTGCAGGCCCATCCAGGACATCCCGCCGTTCCAGTTCACGTGGATGTCCAGCGTCCGGGGGCTTACCTGCGGGTAGGAGCGGATTCCGCCGGCCTGCAGCTCCGCGGCGAACGTGAGCATCTCCCGGGCCCAGTTGGGCTTGTCCGACGTGTGAAAGATACCGATCCAGGAGTGCATCAGGTCACGTGGCCGGCACAGATCGCCCATCCGCCGGACGTCCGCACGCATCTGACGGCCCGACTGGCCCGGGATGAACGTCATGAACCGGGACCGGTCGGCCAGGACGTCGATCAGCGCGGCGAACTCGGCGTCGTCGGCGATCCGGCTCGGCACCGGCCGGCCGGCGCGGTCCTCGTCGAATCCGAGCGATGTCGACATGCCGAACGCGCCGGCGTCGAGGGAGCCGGCCAGCAGGGCCGCGATCAGCGCTCGCTCGTCAGCGGTCGCGGCCCGATCCCACGCCTGCTCGCCCATGACGTACTGGCGCAGCATGTTGTGACCTACGAGCCCAGCGACGTTGAGGCCGTAGCCGCCGCGTTTCCCGGCCGCGTCCAGGTAGTCACCATAGGACTCCCAGTCCCAGGGCAGGGCGGTGTCGAGCACCTCGTGGGGAAGGTCCTCGATGTAGCAGAACAGGGCCGCGAGCCCGGCTCTGTCCGCGGGGCGGACCGGCGCCAGGGACAGCGAGCAGTTACCCACCAGCGCGGTTGTCACGCCGTGCTGAGGCATCGGGTCGCACATCGGGTCCCAGAACAGGGTGGGATCGAAGTGGGTGTGCACGTCGATGAAGCCGGGTGTCACGTAGGCGCCGGATGCGTCGATGACTCGCTCGCCGTCCGGCCGCAGTCCCACCCCGATCTCCGCGATGACGCCGTCGCGGACCCGGACGTCGCCGGGCCGGGCCGGGGATCCGGTGCCATCCACGACGCTGCCGCCGCGTACGAGCAAGTTGTCCATTGAGAGCCTCTCATTAGGTATAATGATTCTACTAAAATAGTCATTCTGTCAGAACAAGTCGAGGAAGGCGAGGGAGGGATCTTGGAGCGCAGAGTCGCGATCGTCACCGGTGGTACCCGTGGTATCGGTGCTGCGATCACAGAGGTTCTTGTCGGTGCGGGGGCGCATGTCGTGGCCATCTACGCTGGTAACCACGCTGGTGCGGAGGCGTTGCGCGAACGTCTGGTCGACCGGGGCGGTTCAGTCAGCATGCACGCCGGGGACGTCGGCGACCCGGACTTCTGCCGAAAGCTCGTCGCCGACGTGCTGGGTGAACACGGCCGCGTCGACCACCTCGTCAACAACGCGGGTCTCCTAGTCGAGAACAGTGCCTTCAGGATGACCGATGAGGACTGGGAGCGTGCCCTGCGGGTGAACCTGTCCGGCCCGTGGTATCTCGCCCGCGCTGTACTTGCGCCCATGGCGGAACGCCGTTTCGGGCGCATCGTGAACGTCGGGTCGGTGACCGCAGCTATGGGCAGTCCGGTCGAGATCGGCTATGGGGCGGCCAAGGCCGGCCTGCTGGGTATGACGCGCTCGCTCGCGCGGGCGGTCGCGCGTAAGGGCATCACCGTCAATCTCGTCGTGCCCGGTGTTTTCGAGACGGACATGACCAACTCGATGGCGCCGGCCGCGCAGGAGACGATTCGCGCGATGATCCCGTTGGGGCGGCGCGGTGATCCCGCTGAGCTCGCGCACGCCGTCCGCTTCCTGCTGGACGACAGAGCGGGCTACGTCACCGGGTCGGTGGTCACCGTCGACGGTGGCCTGAGCATGGGTGCCTAGGATTCCGAAAGGATCTCCAGAATGTCCCCGGCCCGAGACGGCGTTGTCGCGCCGCCGTCGAGCCGGCTCAGCTCCCGCGGCAGGGGGGCCGGTTGCCGCACGTCAAAGGTGGTGCCAGCGGGGCTTAGA
>NZ_CAKJTO010000018.1:15820-53748 GCF_917627405.1 Protofrankia sp. Cj5 | reverse complement strand
CACCCCAGCCCCGCTCCTTGATCCACATCCCTATTGCCGGGCGCTCTTAGAGGCTCCGGCAATAGGACTTGTCCGGCTCGCGGCGCCCGGTCGGCGCCTCGCCTCGTTGTCGTCGGCCCAGGTGGGACACCGCTACCTGGGCCGACGACAACCGGAGCCTCTTGATCTCATCAATCAGCATGCTGGCCGTTAGCGCGCTGATGGCATGAGTGACAGCCCGGAACGCGTGTCGGGACGACGATGCGGTCGCGGAGAGCGAACGGATCATGATTGTCTGGGTAGCGCCCGGCCGGCCGGTTCATGCGGGAACTCGTTGGGCAGGACCGAGATGTGGACGAGTCGGATGACGTGCACGTTGCTACTTTTGGCAACCGAATCGACGAGCTTTTTGATGTGGCGGAGACCGCCACGGCAACGGTTGACGCACAGGGGCGTATCACGCAGTGGAGCAAACAGGCTCGGCAGCTGCTGGCCTACCCGCCGGCCGAGGTCCTCGGACGGGCGGCGGCAGACCTCCTCGCCGAGGATATTCCGGACACCGTGCGGCTGTCCAGCGCGGCGCTGGAGGTATGGAGCGGCCAGGCGGTTGTGCGTCACCGGGACGGCCGGCATCTGCGGGTCGAGTTGCTGGCACAACCGTCACCGGCTGACGATGGAAAGATTACCTGGATCATTAGTGCGGTGCTGGCGGGGCGGCAGAAGCGGCAGATGCGGAAAAATCACGAGCAGCAGGATAAGAAGGACGGCGACTGGCCGCTGCTGGACTGGGCGTTCGACCAGTCCCCGCTGTATCTCGCGGTCTACGACGTGGACTTGCGGATCCGCCGGCTGAACGCCGCGGCGTGCCGTCAGCTCGGCATCGACCAGGGCGAGGAACGCGGGCTCCAGCTCACCGAGCTGCTGCCCGGTGGGCCCGCCCTCGACGCGGTCGTCGAGCAGCTGCGCAAGGTGGCGCAGACAGGCGAGCCGGTGCGTTACAGGGTTTTCGCCCCTACTCTGATCAATCTTTACGGCGAGGCACTGGCCATCAGCATCTCGCCGCTGAAGGATCCAGACGGGCTGATCCGAGGCGTGTACAGCGCGGCGTTCGACATCAGCGAGCAGCACCGGGCCCAGCAGCGGCTGGCCTTGTTGAACGAGGCGAGTAGCCGTATCGGCAGTACGCTGAATGTGATCCGGACCGCGCGGGAACTGGTGGAGGTGGTTGTTCCCGGACTCGCCGACTGGGCCAGCGTGGATCTGCTCGAATCGGTACGCCAGGGGTATGAGCCGGTTGCCGGTCCGTTCTCGGGCACGGTCACCCTGTGCCGTGCCGCGCACCAGTCGATCATCGAAGGCCGTCCCGAAGTTGTGGTGGAGCTGGGGCAGGCCGACGTCTATCCGGACTATTCGCCCCCCGCCCGCGTCCTGGTGACCGGCCGGCCCGCGCTGTACCAGATCTCTGACCCGGTGATGGCTCGTTGGGTCGCCGCGGATGCCGTCCGGACCGCCAAGGCCCGCGAGTACGGGTTTCACTCGATGCTTTTCGTGCCGTTGCGTGCCCGTGGCGCCACTCTAGGTGTGGCGACTCTTGCTCGTCATCGACATCCGGAGGCGTTCGAGCACGATGATCTCATCCTTGCCGATGAGCTCGCTGCCAGGGCAGCAGTCGCTATCGACAATGCCCGTCGTTACACCCATGAACGCGCCACCGCGCTCACGCTGCAGCGCAGCCTGCTCCCGCGGCGGCTGCCCGCGCAGACGGCGGTGGATGTCGCCTCCCGCTACCTGCCAGCCAGCTCTGAGGTGGGTGTCGGTGGTGACTGGTATGACGTGATCCCGCTGTCCGGCACCCGCGTCGCGCTGGTTGTCGGTGACGTCGCGGGCCACGGGCTGCACGCGGCCGCGACCATGGGCCGGCTCCGTACCGCCGTGCGCACGCTTGCCGATGTTGATTTTTTTCCCGAGGAGCTGCTCACCCGCCTGGACGACGTGGTCATCCGGCTGGCGGCCGAGGAGAGCCCGGCGTCAACGGGCATGTCCGGCGATACTGGTGACGGTCTTGTCTCCACGTGTCTGTACGCGGTGTACGATCCGGTGTCCTGTCGGTGTTCGTTGGCCCGCGCCGGTCATGCCCTGCCCGCCATCGTGACCCCGGACGGCACCGTCGACTTCCTCGACCTGCCGGCCGGTCCTCCACTGGGCGTGGGCGGGCTGCCCTTCGAGGCCGCTGATTTCGATCTGCCCGCGGGCAGCCTGCTTGTTTTCTACACGGACGGACTCGTCGAGGGCCGTGACCGCGACATCGACGCGGGCCAAAGCGCGTTGCGCCGGGTGCTGGCCGATTCCGCGGGCTCGCTGGAGAGTATCTGCGACACCATCCTCGCGACCATGCTGCCGGACCGTCCAAGCAATGACGTCGCGCTGTTGGTCGCCCGGACACGTGCCCTTGACCCGGGCCAGGTCGCCAGCTGGGATCTGCCGGCAGAGCCGGCCGTCGTCGCGGACGCCCGTGCGCAGGCATCCCGTCAGCTCGCCAGCTGGGGGCTGGACGAGGCCACATTCATCACCGAGCTGATCGTCAGCGAACTGCTCACCAACGCCATCCGCCACGCTCGGGCACCGCTCCAGCTGCGGCTGATCCTTGACGACAGCCTCATCTGTGAGGTCTCCGACGCCAGCAGCACCGCGCCGCACCTGCGCCGGGCCCGTGTCCTTGATGAGGGTGGACGCGGGCTGCTCCTGGTCGCCCAGCTCACCCGGCGTTGGGGTACCCGTCATACCCGCCATGGAAAGACGATCTGGGCTGAACAGCCGCTCCCCACTGGCTGACGGTCGGTACCGATCGGCCGTCGCTGTCCGTGTTCGACGGTCGCCGGCCAAGACCGCGCACCCGTGCGGCGGCGCGCTCGGCGGCAGTGGTTAAGTAGCATCCGACAGCCCTTGGTTGTCCTGGTCGCGGTGGGTTCGGGCGCTGCGCGGCCGGGGCCGTGCCGGGCGTCGCCAGGCCCGTCAGGACGGTGGGTCGTAGGGGGTACGCGCGCAGCGCGTGGGTGACGGAGGTTGGATGAGCCGGGCCGGAACGTTCCAGGGCCGCATGGTGACTGTCGGCACCGCTGTGTGTCTCACGCTCCTGACCGGAGCGTGCGGCGGCAGCGGCTCGACGCCAGCGGTCGTGCGGGACGCGGCGGTTACCGCGGCACCGCCGAGCCCCCCCGCCACGGATCTGCCCACCGATCTGACGCTGGCGTCGTCATCACCGCCGGCGGTCCAGACCCAGTCCGCGCAACCGACCGCGACGGCCAGCGCCGACCCGCTCAGTACGTCCATCGTCCCGGGCAATTTTCCGTTCCCGGACGGGTCGACCCACACACTCACCAACAGCAAGCCCACCGACGCGTCGATCAGCCTGAAGGGAGTGACCCCGGCCGCGGCAGCCGACTTCTACCGGAAGGCCCTGCCCGGTGTCGGTTACAAGCTCTTCCAGGAGTCCGCGTCCGATGGGAGAACGAAGGTCACTTTTACGGGGCACAACCAGAGCGTCGAGATTCTCGCCGGTGGCACCACCAGCCCCAATCTTATTGTGCTCGTTTTTACTCAGTGCAGTACCGCCGTGCAGGGCGGGGCAATTCCGACGCGCCGCAGTGACCGGGTCGCCTGCCGGTAATCATGGTGATGTGTGCCGTGTGCCTGGTCCGCGGATAACCGTTCCCGAGCGTGTGCCCGGTAACCAGCCACCGCACGCCAGCACGGCGGTGCGGCGGTGCGGCGGTGCGACCGTGACGGCGGGCGGCGGGCGGTGGGCCGGCCCCGGCGACAATTGTGATCGTGTCGGTGTGGCCGGGTAGCGGGTGGATTCCCGCGGCGTCTGGCCGCCGCGGGAGCGTCGCGTGGTCTGGGCCAGCGCGTCGGCCGGCCGGGCCGGGATGAAGATCCAAAATGTTGTTCCAGGTCGTGCCCGGTCCCGGCGCGGCGAGCTGCCGGCTGGTAGCGGAGCACCCAGCACGCGCGTCCAGACAGTCGTCGACTCGCCTCGGGGCGGCTGGCGGGCGGGCAGCCAGGGCCGAGGGAGATGCGCCGGCATAACGGAACGTGGTATCGAGAGTCTGACCACCGTGCGGACCCGCGACACGGACCACACAGCGTGGGTGTTCGGGCGTGGATCCTCCGATCGCTGGCAACGTGTTACGAGGCAGGCCGGGCAGTCGCAGACGTGGCAAGTACCTAGCGGAGGTGGAGAACTCGATATGGCAGCGCAGAAAACGCACCGGAATATCGAAGACTGGGCACATGATCTTCCTGCCGGCTTCATAGAGTGCCGCACGATGGGTCATCGGTGGGAGCCGCATACGGCGGCCTGGGACAAAGAAGCCAGGGCCTACCACGTGACGCATGAATGTGACCGTTGTGGCACTCAGCGCAAGGCCTGGTGGAGCAGGACGGGAGAGATCTCCGCAGCCTCCTACAGCTATCCCGACGGCTACCTCACGAAGGACGTTGGTTATATCGGGGCGGAAGGGCGGGGTGTGCTGCGCACGGAATATCTGACCCGTGTCTTCAGCAGCAGGGCGGACAGCACCAACGGCAGGAAGAGAGCGTCATGACCCTGGTGCGGCGTTCTTCCCCGTGGTTCGCGCCGAGCCACCCGGGCGGTGCGCCGTACCGCGCCGCCTGTCGTGATCGGGAGCGGCGGACCAGTCGTTGATCCGCTGAATCCGCCGCGTCGCGAGACCTTATCCAACACTTCTTGTGGCTATCCGCTTCCTAACGACACCAGGTGCCGCTACAGTGCAGCTGCGAGAGCCGACCACTTCGTGTGATGTGCCACGCGGGAACCCGTGTGGGACGCCCAGCGATCGTGGGTGCTGTCGGCTGCCGTGCGTACGAGCGCCCCTATTGCCGGGCGTGCCAAACCGGACCGGGATTCCAGGGGTGGCTCAGTGGTCGATGTGACAAGGATCGGCGTGGTAGGTGGTGGCCTGATGGGTTCGGGCATTGCCGAGGTATGTGCCCGAGCGGGTCTCGATGTGACAGTCGTCGAAACGGACACGGGCCGGGCCGCGGCAAGCCATGGCCAGGTGGTCAGTTCACTGGGCCGCGCGGCGCTGCGGAACAAGCTGTCGGTCGATGACCGTGACCGGGCGTTGGAGCGGTTGAGCTTCACGACGGACCTCAACGAACTGGCCGACCGTCAGCTGGTGATCGAGGCCGTCGTGGAGGACGAACGGCTGAAGGTCGAGATCTTCCGGGATCTTGACAAGGTGGTCGCTGACCGTGGCGCGATCCTTGCGTCCAACACGTCGTCCATTCCCATCATGAAGCTCGGGATGGCGACCAGCAGGCCGCGCCACGTGATCGGTATCCATTTTTTCAACCCGGTGCCCGTTCTGCCGTTGGTTGAACTGGTGCCATCCCTGTTGACCGATGAGGAGACCCAGACCAGGGCTGAGTCCTTTGTCGGTGAGCTGCTCGGGAAGAGGGCGATCCGATCTCAGGACCGCGCCGGTTTTGTGGTGAATGCCCTGCTCGTACCATATCTGCTGTCCGCCATCAGAATGCTTGAGTCGGGTTTTGCCTCGGCGGCCGATATCGACAGCGGGATGGTGCTCGGCTGCGCGCATCCCATGGGCCCACTGGCATTGGCCGACCTGATCGGTCTCGACACGGTGAACGCGATCGCCGAATCGCTGTACGCTGAGTTCAAGGAGCCGTTGTACTCGTCACCCCCCTTACTCATGCGAATGGTTGACGCCGGCCTGCTCGGGAAGAAGAACGGCCGCGGCTTCTACGAGTACGGTCAGGTCGACGCGTGACCCCGGCGAGCGCCGGCACTGGCGTGTATCAGCTGAGCGAGGAACACCAGGCCCTGCGGGAGGCGGTACGGCGGCTGGCGGAAAAGGAGATCGCCCCGTATGCCGCCGACGTCGACGAGCGGGCCCGCTACCCAACCGAAGCACATGCCGCATTGACGCGGTCCGGCTTCCACGCTGTGCACATCCCGGCGGAGTACGGCGGCGAGGGCGCGGACGCGGTCGCGGCCTGCATCGTGATCGAGGAGGTGGCGCGGGTCTGCGCATCTTCCTCGTTGATTCCGGCGGTGAACAAGCTGGCGACTGTTCCGATCATGCTTGCGGCGTCCGAGGAACTGAAAAAGCAGGTGCTGCCTTCGATCGCCGCGGGTGAGGCCATGGCGTCCTATGCGCTGTCCGAACGGGAAGCGGGTTCGGACACCGCCTCCATGCGTACCAGCGCACGGCTGGATGGTGATTACTGGGTGCTCAACGGTACCAAGTGCTGGATCACCAATGCCGGCCAGTCCAGCTGGTACACGGTGATGGCGGTCAGCGACCCGACCGCGGCGAAGAAGTCCCAGGGCATTTCGGCGTTCGCGGTCCACCAGGACGATCCCGGCTTCTCGGTGGGTCTGGAGGAGCGCAAGCTCGGCATCAAGGGCTCGCCGACCAGAGAGATCCATCTGGAGAACTGCGCGATCCCGGCCAATCGGATCATCGGGGAGCCGGGCACCGGGCTGAAGACCGCGCTGCGCACGCTGGATCACACCCGCCCCACGATCGGCGCGCAGGCGGTGGGTATCGCCCAGGGCGCGCTGGACACGGCGATCGTCTACGTCAAGGAACGCCGGCAGTTCGGGCGGGCCATCGCCGAGTTCCAGGGCCTGCAATTCATGGTCGCTGATATGGGGATGAAGATCGAGGCGGCTCGGCACCTGGTGTACGTGGCCGCGGCCAAGGCCGAGCGTGGCGATCCAGATGCCGGGTTCGTGTCGGGGGCGGCGAAGTGCTTCGCCTCGGACGTGGCCATGGAGGTCACCACCGATGCGGTCCAGCTGCTCGGCGGCGCGGGATACACCCGCGACTTCCCGCTTGAGCGGATGATGCGCGATGCGAAGATCACGCAGATCTACGAGGGGACGAACCAGATCCAGCGAGTGATCATGGCTCGGCGCCTGCTCGGTTAGGGCCTGTCTGATGGATGGCAGCTGACCCGCGCGATCGACGATCCATCAGACGCGCCCCAGCGCCGGCCACGTAGCCGTAGCCCGTTAGGAGCGTGGCCGGCTGGAGCTGATTACCGTTTTGGCCGTACGGAACGCACGGAGCGTGACGGCCGCTTGCGAGCCGGGCGGCGGTTGCCACGGTGCTGCAGTGGCTCGACGACCAGCCTGCGTAGCTCATCCAACCCGGTGGCGTCGGGATGCCCGGAGCCCAGCAGCGCGCCGAACAGATCCCGCATGTCGCTGCTGCTTGCCTGCGCGAACGATTCGCGGACAGCGTCCGGGCCGGCGATCTCAAGCAGCTGGATCAGTTGCTCGGTCACGGCCAGCAGGCTTTCTCGCTCGGTCAGGCTATCCGGGTCCAGTTCCTCATCTTCAACGAGGAACTGGACGGCGATCGATCCGAGCGCGGCGTCTGAGCGCAGCCGCTGGAGCAGGGCTGTCCGATCGGGCTGGGCCGTACACAGCGCATCGAGCATCGCGGCGGCCCGATGGCGGAAGGAGCAGGACCGTACCGCGTCGAGCAGGCTGTCCAGCCCGGCTTCCTCGCCACCGTGGGCGGCCAGCCAGCGAAGGATCTCCTCCCGGCCGGTTTCCGGGGTGTAATGCTGGGCGATCATGCCAAGCAGCCGCGCGGGGTCGGTGTCGGTCAGCTCGCCGACGAGGGGCATGTAGCGGCCTTCAGCAAGCAGCCGGACGCGGACCGCATGGGTCCCCAGGTGGCTGAGGGCAACGGTCTCGACGGGCCCGGCGTCGGGAGCGAGCGCGGCGCGGAGCCGTTCCCGGGCGTCCGGGGGCAGACCTGTGGAGATGCTCTGGAGGCTGGCGGCGAAGTCATTCGCGTCGAGGTCATCGGAGCCGTCGAGGTCATCGGAGCCGTCGAGATCCTCAAGGAACATCGGATCGGCCGGTCCGATCGCCTGTTCCACCCCGCCGGCCTCAGCCAGTATCCGCAGCATCCGCCTCAGATCGGCTTCGACCGTCTGCCGCCAGATCGACTGCTGGGACTCGTCCTCGTCCTCGTCGTCGAGGCCGAAGGCAGCCTGGCAGGACAGCCAGACGCTTTCCGCCAGGCGTTTCACCGGCACCGGCGCTGGCATGCCGTAGATGGTGTTGAGGACGTCGGGCACGGCTTCGTCGAAGACGTCGTGGAGCATGCCCGGAGCATGGCCGTACACCCGTGGCTGCACCACCGCGTCGGCAAGCTCGTTGAACGTGTTGAACGCCGCGGTCCACAGGGCCAGGCTGGCACGCAGCAGCGGCTGCGACTTCGCGACCCGCACCAAGCGGTTCTTCACCACCCGGATCAGCCGCAGTTTCTTGGCCCATTCGACCACCAGGATGAGCCCGGCCAGCTCCGTACTGCTCTTGGTCCGCCAGACCCGGCCACCGACGACGGGGTCGACCGTGTCGCCGGTGCCGAGCAGCTCGATCAGCTCACGGGCGTCGACAAGCTTGAGCTGGCCGGTCGCGGTCAACGCGCGGCCGGCGCCGACCCAGTCGGTGAGCGCACGCAGCTGCCGGACGAGCCGGTTGTCCTCCGCCATCGCGGCAAGCTCGTGCTCCGGCGGGAGTGACACCGGCAGCTGGGAGCAGGCGCGCGCGGGCGGCCCGCCGTCACCACGCAGATGCCGTGTGACGATGTCGTTGAGAATCGCATCATCGTGTTCGACCCGGCCGGCGCGGGCGCTGTCGGCGAAGCGCCGCATCGCGACCTCGTCGGTCGGGTCGATACCGGAGGTGATTGCCCGCATGGCCCAGAATTTCGCGATGCCGAAGTTGCGTTCGTCGGACATCGCCTGCCGGAACGTGTCACCGGCGGTGGCGGCGATCGCGGTCTCGATGTCGGGGAGGGCGTCGCCGGTCGGATCATCCAGAGCGGTGTGGTGCAGGTAACGCAGCATTGTGAGCAGCATGTCCGGGATATCGGCGGCGTCGTCCGCGCTGACCGACACCTGCCGCGGTATCCAGTCGAGCAGGAACGCCCGGACGAGGTCGACGGTCCAGAAGCCGAGCCGTCCATCGACGCTGTAATGGCGGAAGTCCAGCGCGGCATCCAGGATAAACGGATCAACGGTCAGCTGTTGTTCGCCCGCCCACACCGAACAGCGGCGGATGAACAGCTCCTTCGCGGCCTCGAATTCGTTGGACTGCTCGGGCTCGAAGTGTGTACGCATGTCCGCGCCTTCCTTGCCGATCGTTTGCCGGCCAGACTAGCGGCGGTGCGTGTTGACCGCGTAACCACCTCCGTCGAACCCGCCGCCAGCCCGGATCGCGTAACGTCACTCGATGTTCAGCCACGCGTTGGCATATTGCTGATTGTAGTCGGCCGAACCAGGCAACGCATCAGGCAATAAGAGCGCCCGGCAATAGGGGCGTGGATCAAGGAGCGGGGCTGGGGTGCGTGCATCGCGAGGCGGCGCGGGGATGCGCCGGAGGTGGTGGGCGTTGACCGGCGAGTCGGGGCACCCGTGCGTCGCGCGGCGATGGCTGACGGCTTCCCAAACACGCCGTAAAGCGCTGATCAGCGGCTGCCGAGGAATGCCCCCATGGCCGGCCGCGGATGAGGCGAGCGGCGCCGGCCTGTCGGGGCGGAGGATGGCGTGGACACAAGGCACATAGTGCGCAATGTCGCTGGTGGCCGGAGCCCGGCAGGGACATGGCTGCTTGCCGTGCTCCTCCCGATACTGGGCGTGGCGGCAACGGTTGGCTGGGGGTCGGTGCCGCCAGCCAACGCGGCCGTGCGGACCGCCGCGGCCGCGGCCGCGGGACCGTCGATGGCGCTCACCCCTGTGTCCGGGCCGGCCGGGGCTTCCGTGACAGCGACCGGGACGGGGTTCGGCTGCACCGGCACGAGGGTTCCCGCAGTAGACGTGTCCTGGGACCGGACCCAGGCCGTGGGGACGGCGTCGGTCAGTTCCGGCGGCTTCAGCCTCACCTTCCGGGTACCGATGGGAGCGGCCGCTGGTTCACACTCGGTCACCGCCGCGTGTTCCGCGGTCTCTGCCTCGGCGACGTTCACCGTGGTCCAGCCTGTGCCGTCGCCCACCCCGGCTCCCCAGCCCACCCCGGCTCCCCAGCCCAGCACCACCCCGGCCACCCCGGCCAGCCCGGTGGCCAGCGCGGCCGGTGGCCCCGCGGCGACCACGTCCGCTGCTGGTGTGACGGCAGCTGGCACGGCCGGGGCGCCGATACAGACCGTGGTGGCACCCGACGCGACCAACGCCGGGGGGGTTCCCACCGGCGGGACAGCACAGCCCGTGCCCGGCGCAGGCTCCGGCTCCGACGCGGCCTCCGGGGGCTTGCCGGGGGCCGCGGCCGGTGGCGTGGCGGATGCGGCTGGTGGCGGTGGCCCTGGCGGAACGGGCGGGTCGGCCGGGCTGGGGACGGCAGTTACCAGCGGCCCGCGCGGTTCCGGGGAACCGGGTGATCGATCGGGCGAGGCGGGTGGGCGGCTGCGTTCCGGCTATGCCCGTGCCCTGCCCGCTCCCGGCGAGGTCTTCCGCCGCCCCGCGCGGGTGGGCGCCATGGCCGGCCTGGCTGTGTTGCTGCTGCCGCTGGTCGGCTTCGCCGCCGAGCTGTTCCACAAGACCATCCACCACAACCGCGAGACCCTGCGCCGCTGGTTCGCCTGGGCGTCGCCGTTCCCGGCCAGGGCCGGGCGGCTGCCGCGGCCGCTGCTCATCGCCGGCTTCTTCCTGCTTGCCACGGCACTTGCGGTGCTGGTGGAGCCGGGAGCCGGGGTGAACGCGGCGACTGTCGCGCTCGTGCTGGGCTTCGCGGTGGCGATCCCGGTCGGCATGCTGCTCTACAGCAAGCCCATCGACACCTACCAGCGGCGGGCGTCCGGTGGCGGGCGCGGTGAACTGGAGGTGCTGCCGGGCGCCGCTGTCGTGGCTGTCGGCTGCGCGCTGCTGTCCTGGGGCGCCGCGTTCAACCCCGGCTATGTGTACGGGCTGATCGCGGAGTACCGCGCCCGGGGCGGGCGGCGGTTGGCCCCGCGTGACGAGGGGCGGGCCGTGCTGGTCGGTGCGCTGGTCATGCTGGCGGTCGCGGTGGCCGCGTGGCTGGTGCGTGTCCCCGTGGTGGCGGCCCTGCGGCGGCACGGCTCCGGCCAGGGCGCGTTCGCCCTCGCGGTCACTGAGAACGTGCTGTGCCAGGTGGTGGCGGGCGCGGTGGTGGCCGCACCCGTCGTCCTGCTGCCCATTCACTACCTGGACGGCCGCAAGCTGTGGGAGTGGAGCCGCCTGGCCTGGGCCGCGACCTGTGGCGTCGCGCTGACACTTTTCGCGATCCTGGTGCTTGACCCCTCCGGGCTGCTCGGGATGGGCGATGGGCAGGTCTGGCGGCGAGCGGCCTGGCTGTTCGGCGGGTTCGCGGTTCTCTCCGTGCTTTTCTGGGCCTTCTTCCGGATCATGCCGGCACGCCTGCTCGGCCACCCGGACGAAGTGGATAACACGGATAACACGGATGGCCCGGATGGCCCGGATAGCCCGGATGGCCCGGATGGCACAGACAATATAGACAACATGGACAACGGTGATGGCGACGCTGTGGATGGCGACGGCAGGGCGCCTGCGAACAGCCATGACGACGGCACGGATGATCATAATCACGCCGATACCATGCCCCTCACGATCAGGAGGACGGCGGAGCCGGACACGGTCACGCTAAGCAAGATCCGTTAATAGCGAGGAGTGGGCGTGGATGGTGCGTTGCGGCAGGCGGCCGAGGCCGCGACGGGCTTCATGCCGGCGGGGGAGGGGCTCGCGCTGTACACCGCGGCGGCGCAGGTGCCCGCGGGCGTGCTGATCTGTGAGATCGGCACCTACTGCGGAAAGTCGACGCTGTATCTGGCGGCGGCGGCCCGGCGGGCTGGGGCCGCGGTCGTCACCGTCGATCATCACCACGGCTCGGAGGAGAACCAGCCCGGCTGGGAGTACCATGATCCGGCCCTCGTCGATCCCCGTACGGGCCGGCTCGACACCCTGCCGGCGCTGCGGCGTACCCTCGCGGACGCGGGGGTGGCGGATGTGGTGACGGTGGTCGTCGGCCGGTCCGAGGCGGTGGGGCGGTGGTGGACGACGCCGGTCGGGCTGTTGTTCCTGGACGGCGGGCACACCCACGAACAGGCTCAGGCCGATTACGAGGCCTGGGCGCGCCACGTCTCGCCCGGCGGCCGGCTGGTCATCCATGATGTGTTCGCGGACCCGGCGGACGGCGGTCAGGCGCCTTTCGCCGTGTTTCAGCGGGCGCTGGGCGAGGGTTTCACCGAGCGGTCACGCACGGGATCGCTGCGGGTCCTCGAACGCGCTGCCTGACCGGAGGTTTTCCGGCGGCCGGCCGGCCGAGCCGCGGCCGCAGGAACAGCCGAGCGGGATCGCTGCCGCACCCACCGCGCCGGGACCGGATGCCGATCGTCGCGCGGGCAGGCCGTCCCCGCGGAACGCGGCCTCGGTGACGCCGCCGGTGAGACTGTCGACGGCGAGCAGCACCGCCGCGGCCGTCCAGGTGCTCTGCTCCGGTGGCCAGTACAGCTTTTCGGCGAACTGCCAGCCCGTCCAGTAGCTGCCGTCGTTGTGCCGCAGGAACTGGATGTCTTCGAGCAGCCCGGCCGCGGCGCCGCTCTCCCCGACCAGATGCAGCGCGATCGCCAGCTCGCAGGTCTCGGCGCCGGTCACCCACGGCTGGTCGGCCACGCACCGGGCGCCGAGGCCGTCGACGACGAAGTCGTCCCACCGGCTACGCAGCCGGTCCCGGCCCCGCGGGCCGCGCAGCGCGCCGCCGATCACCGGGTAGTACCAGTCCATAGACCACCGGCGCTTGTCCACGAAGCGCTCCGGATGGTCGCGCAGAGCGTGGTGCAGGGCGCCGGCAGCCGCCTCCCAGCGGGGCACCGCCTCGCCGAGCGCGGCGGCGAGACCGAGCCCGCAGCGCAGACTGTGCAGGGTGCTGGAGCATCCGGTGAGCAGCGCCTCGGGGTAGGCGGTGCCGTCCGCCGAGCGTGCCCACCAGATCTGGCCGCCGGCGGCCTGCAGGCCCACGACGAAGTCGAGCGCGGCACGTACGACCGGCCACATCCGCCGCAGGAAGGAACGGTCGCCGGTGGCGAGCCAGCTGTGCCAGGCCGCGGTCGCCACGTAGGCGCACTGGTTGCTGTCGGCGAAGTCGTCCTTGATCTGACCGGCGACGTAGCTGGTCGCCCATGATCCGTCATCCCGCTGGGTGTGGCGGATCCACTCCCAGGCGGCGTCCACGGCTTCGATGGTGTCTGGCCGGCCGGCGATCCGTAGCGCCATCGCGCACTCGAGGTGATCCCACGGGTCGGTGTGCCCGCCCGGATACCAGGGGATGGCGCCGTCGGGCTCCTGGACGGCGACGATCGTGGCCGCGGTCTCGGCGATCGCGTCCGGGGTGAGCGGTGGGGTGGGCTTAACCGGCCGCACGCGGGACCTCCGGTTTGCGCAGATAGAACACGACGCTCTTGCCGATGAGCGGATTGAGCACCCGTTCGGCGAGGCGGGTGGGCCACGGCCGGCGCATCATGTCCCAGACCAGCACCCGGTGGTAGAGCCTGGTCGCGGGGTGGCCGTCGTTGTGCACTCCCACCAGGCAGCGCAGCCACCAGTACGGAGCGTGCAGAGCATGCGCGGTGTGCCTGTCAACGGGGTCGAGCCCCACGGCGCGTAACCGGGCCAGTAGATCGCGTTGCCGGTAGATGCGGATGTGCCCGCCTTCCACGCTGTGGTAAGCGGTCGAGAGGCGCCAGCAGATCCGCTCGGGCAGCCAGGCCGGGACGGTGACCGCGGCGAGCCCGCCGGGGCGCAGCACGCGGGCCAGCTCCGCCATGGCGCGGGCGTCGTCCGCGATGTGTTCGAGCACCTCCGCGGCGATGACCCGGTCGAAGGTGGCGTCGGCGAACGGCAGCGCGAGCGCGTCCCCGCGCACGCAGGCGGCCCGTGCCGCCGGCGGCACCTGGCCCTGCGCGGCCATCGCGGCGAACATCTGCCCGACACCGGTGACCTCGGCCGCCGCGTGGTCGAGCGCGACCACCTCCGAGCCTCGGCGGAACGCCTCGAAACCATGCCGGCCCGTGCCGCAGCCGAGATCGAGCAGACGGCAGCCCTCGGTGACCGGGTAGCGGTCGAAGTCGACCGTCAGCATGGGTGCGGGCCGGCCGCCGAGGAGCGCTCGCGCCCGGACCGGACCGCGTCGATCCGGTCCGCATACCACGCCGCGGTCGCGGCGGCCGCGGCTCGCCAGGAGAAGCGCTCCTTCACCCGGGTGCGGCCGGCGGCGCCCATCCGCGCTCGCAGCGCCGGGTCGTCGAGCAGCCGTCCGATCGCGGCGGCCAGCGCCTCGGCGTCCCCGGGCGCGACGAGCGCGGCGGCCTGCCCGGCCGGCCCGACCACCTCCGGAAGCGCACCGGCCGTGGTCGTGACCAGTGCCACGCCACAGGCCATCGCTTCGACCGCGGGCAGGCTGAAGCCCTCGTGCAGCGACGGCACCACGGCCAGCTCCGCTGACCGCAGCAGCGTGACGAGTTCCGTTTCGGACAGGTTCGGGCGGAACGTGACGACGCCGGTGAGGCCGAGGTCGTCGACCTGGTGCTCGATAGCGCCACCCGGCCGGGCCGCACCGACGCACACCAGGTGGGCGTCACGTTCGGCCCGGACCTTGGCGAGCGCCTCCAGCAGCACTCCCAGCCCCTTCAGCGGTACGTCCGCGCTGGTCACGACCACGATGCGCCCTGGCGTCGACGCCAAAGCCGACGCCGGGGCGGTGGCGGGGCGAAAGACGTCGGCATCGACACCGAGCGGGACGGTGCGCATCGCCGCCGCGGCCACCCTCATGTCGAGGATGATCTCCTGGCGGGAGCTCTGGGACGGAACGATGATGCCGTCGAGGCTGCGAGCGACCCGGGCCTGCATCGGCAGGAAGGAGTACCAGCGGCGGATGCCGGCACGCGCGGTCCGGTCCGGTGCGGCAGCCAGCGCCAGCCGGCGATCGACGGTGATCGGATGGTGCACCGTCGCCACCACCGGAACGCCGTGCGGGCGCAGCGCCCAGCGCAGGGCGAGCAGGCCGTAGCCCAAGCCCTGGTTGTCATGGACGATATCGAAGCGGGGTGGGTGGCCGGTATCCGGTCGCAGCGCACGGGCGGCCCGGATGCTGAACGCCAGCGGCTCGGAGAACTGGCCGGTGCGCATCAGGCCGAACTCGACGGCGTCGGCGACGGTGCGCAGCTCCCGTGGGGACGGCCAGCGGAACGGATCGGGCTCGGCGTACAGGTCGAGGCTGGGCAGCATGCGCAGCTCGATCCCGGGGTCGAGCAGGGGGTAGGGTGGCCCGCTCACCACCGTGACGTGGTGGCCCAGCATGACGAGTTCGCGGGAGAGATGCCGGACGTACACGCCTTGACCGCCGCAGGTGGGCAGACTGCGGTATGACAGCAACGCGATCCGCAACGGTGTCCTCTCCGTAGGTTCAGATCCATGGGCTCAGATCTGTTTCCCGCCGGTGCCAGCTCGCGTCCCCTGTTGCCAGGCGCTCCAAGCCGGCGCGGAGCTGTTTCCGGCACAGTAGGGCATATCCGGTGGATCTTCTCGGGAGTGCGCTCCGGACTGCGGATACCCGTTGGGCGTTGCCGGCCGGGAACGGCTCCCGGGCCCGCGCGCCGAGGCCGAGGCCGGCCAGCCCGTCCAGCGCCTGGGGACCGCGGCCAGGCCCGCGCTGAGCGGTTCAGGTCGTCTCGCTGGCGAGCCGGGCGAGTGCGCCACCGGCGCGCATGAGGTCCGCCAGATCCTGGTGGCTCAGTTGGCGAAGGCGGCGGGAGTACCAGCTGTCGACGACACGCCGGGATTCCTGGACGGCGGTGAGACCCTGGTCGGAAATCCGCACGATGCACTGGCGACCGTCGTATTCGTCGTTTTCTTTGATCGCCAGGCCACGTTCGATCAGCGTTGCCAGCGCGCGTGTCATCGACGGTTTACGCACACCTTCGACGTGGGCGAGCTGCGTCGGCGTCAGCGGCCCCAGCCGTTGCAGCGTGGACAGGGCTGAAATCAGGCTGAACGGCAGCGCCCGTGGGTCACGCTGGCGTTCCGCCCGCTGTGAGCGCGCGAGCCTGGTTATCGAGGTTCGCAGCATGGCCACGAACACCGGGTCGAGGCGCTCGTCATACGGGGCGCTACCGGTACCCGCATGGTTGGCGGTGGTCGGGTAGCGCCCGCGTCCGGTCGATGGTGGGCCGCTGGCCGGTCGTATGGGCACGGTCATTACCGCATGGTAACGACTTTCGCGGTTGATGCCGTGTCGATCAGGTGAGCACCAGTTCCTGGGGGACGACGATGACGTCGACGAGCGCGCCGCGCCGCCATACGGTCAGTTCGACCGGTTTTCCGATGGTCTCCTCGGTCATGAGGCGCTGGAGGTCGCCGGATGCGGCGACCGGCCGCCCGGCGACCGAGAGCACCAGATCGCCGGTGAACAGCCCGGCCCGTCCGGCCGGGCTGTTCACCACGACCTCCGCCAGCCGTACGCCGTGCCGGCGGCCGAACCGCTCCGCCAGGTGCGGCGGGAGCGGAGCCCGGGAACTGGCCACCCCGAGATAGGCCCGCCGGACCCGACCGTCACGCATGAGCGCGGCGAGGATGCGGCGGGTGGTGTCGTTGACCGGGATGGCGAGCCCGAGGCCGATCCCGGCGACGGCGGTGTTCACGCCGACGAGGTGGGCGTTCGCATCGGCCAAGGCGCCGCCGGAGTTACCCGGGTTGAGAGCGGCGTCGGTCTGGATCACCTCGTCGATGACACGGACGGTCGCGCCGGCCCGGGTCGGCAGCGACCGGCCGAGCGCGCTGACAACCCCTGCCGTGACGCTGCCGGTCAGCCCCAGCGGATTGCCCACGGCGACGACGAGCTGGCCGACGGCAAGCGTTGCGGCATCGCCGAGCGTGGCCGGCGGAGGCGTGCTACCGCGGGCGCGCAGCACGGCGAGATCGGACAGCGGATCGGCGCCGATCACGTCCACGACCCGCTCCGTGCCGTCGGTGAACTCAGCCGTGCCGGTCACGGCGTTCCGTTCCCTGCCCGGCAGGCCGCTGTCGACGACGTGGGCGGAGGTCAGCAGGAAACCGTCGTCGGTGAAAACCACGGCGGACCCAGCGCCCGCACCCGCGCTGGTCCGTACCCGCAGGCTCGCGACAGCGGGGGAGAGCGCGGCGGCGACCCTGGTCACCACCTGCGAGTAGGCGTCCATCGGATCCTGCATCACGGCCTCCCGGCGCCGGTCCCAGACAAGCGATCTGATTACATGCTTACGTCGCTTGCAACATCGCAGCGTCGAGCGGCCTTCCCTGTTCCCTGTCCGCCCAGGGCGGACAGGGAACAGGGAAGGCGGGGCGTCAGTCGACGAGTGCCTTCCGCAGGACATCCAGCTCGGCCTGGGTGATGCCATGGTCGAGCGCCCAGCCGGCCGTGCCGCCCCAGCGCTGGTCGACGGTCTCGAAGAAGGCCCACATCGTCTCGGGCCGGCAACCGATGTCGCCGCGCGCGCTCCTGCCGTAGGTCGGCATCGCGATCAGGCGTTCCCTGATCCGCGGCAGCCGTTCATTGGTCAGGACGTAGTCGTCGACGATCGCTTCGCGCCGGACCCCGACGACATCCAGAACGAGCGCGGCAAGGACACCGGTGCGGTCCTTGCCCGCCGCGCAGTGAAACAGGACCGGTAGCTCAGCTGGCTGGGTGAGCAGCCGCAGTGCCGCCGGCACCGTGCTGCCGGGACGGGTCAGATAGTCCACGTAGTGCTCGACCGTCTCCTGCCTGGATCGCTGTTCGACGATCACCTTGTGTTCGGGGTCGCCGGGCACGAGATAGACGTCGGGAACGAACGCCACGTTGCGGTAACGGACCGCGGTCTCCGCGAGCAGCCCGCGGCCCTCGGCCGCCGCTTCCCTCGGCGTCCGCAGATCCAGCACGGTGCGTAGACCGAACCCGTTGAGCAGTACGTCCGTACCCTCCACCGTCAGCTGCTGGACCGTGTCGCACCGGATCAGAAGCCCCCGCTTGGTCGAGCCACCGTCCGTTGTGGGCAGGTCCCCGAGGTCGCGGGCGTTGTCACAGCCATCAAGGTGGATCCAACGGTCGGTCACGAAACCCCTTCGGTCGCGGTGGGCAAACGCCGGTGCCACTGGCGGTCGGTCGGTCGGCCGCGGCCGGGGCGTCTGAGCTTCCCAGCCTAACCGTGCCAGGTCAGCGGAAGACGGCCTCATGCGACCGGCTGGCCGGCGCGGACCGCCCGTGTGATCCACCGCCAGCATGATGATCATTTGCTCTTTCCTGTGTGTCAGCGGTTGACTTGGTTGGGTTCAGCTGGCAATGTGCGTGCGGTCTCACGGTTTGGGACGTTCGCCCTGAGGTAGAGGTTGATGCGGTGGGTACTGGCAGGATCGTGCGGTTCGACGGGATTCGTGGCTACGGCTTCATCGCGCCTGACGAGGGCGGCGATGACATCTTCATGCATGTGAACGATTTGGAGGATGAAAAGTATCTGTTCCGGCCCGGCGTACTTGTCGAGTTCAAAGCGGAGGAGGGTGACAAGGGTCTGAAGGCCTCAGCTGTCCGTCTTGTTGACCGGGCCGGGGTCGGCCCGTTTTTTCCCCGTGCCACCAGCCCGAACCTTGCGGGTTCGGGCACCGACGACGACGAGATGTGCGATGTCCTGACCACCGCCGAGTTTCTCCATGTGCTCACTGAGATACTTGTCGAGGGGGTACCGACGTTGACCGGTGGCCAGATTGGCCAGATACGGCAGCGGCTCCTCGACCTCGCGCGGGCGCGCGGTTGGGTCGAATCCTGACGCTCCGGCCGGCTGGTCCGGCGGGTGGGCCTGCCGTGATGCCCGCGGCGGTACGCGGTTCGGCGTTGTCATCCGATGGATGAATTATCCGTTGAGAGCGAGAACGCCGGGCGTCGGGATACTGTCCGTCGCCATTCCGTTGACGCCCGCGGCTGGCACGGCGGCAGGTGAATGTTTCTACCGTGCGCTGGGGGCCGGAGAGCAGCATCCGCTCGGTCTTCACACGGGTTTCTGGCCAGGGACGCTGCCTGGTGGGTGCCGTGCCTGGCGGGCGCTCCGCCAGGCCGCGGTCCAAGCCGGGGCTGTTGCTTCCCTCGCTGCTGTTCATCGCTGTTCATCGCTGTTCATCGTCTTGGTCGTCGTGGTGGTAGGCAGCCTTGGGACGCCCCTCATCACCAGCGTGGCCACTACTTTCCAGGTGCCGCTCGCCAGCGCGCGGCAGCCGCTGACCAGCACTGTGCTCAGCGGCGCTGCTGCCCCACGCCCCTCCTTCTTCGGCGTGGGCGGCTTCTCCGCGTGAGGCGGCGCGGGAAGTCACCGGAGATGGTGGGGGCGACCGGCAAGCCGGGGCAGCCGTGCACCGCGCGGCCATGGATGGGCAGCGATGAGGTGAGGCGCGTGCCCCAGCCTCGCGACGCCGCGTCCCCTGTTGCCGGTCGCTCAAGGCGCTACTGGGCGAAACAGCTGTCCGGCCGGCGACCATGTCGAGCAGCCATGCTCCCAACCCGTCGTCCGCACAGGTCAACGGCCTAGCCCACGACGTGCGCCCACAGCCTCACATTGGCTCGATGACGTTCTTCCGCGAGTGCCCGTAGATCACCGAGGTGCGTACGTCCGCGAGCGCCTGGAGCTCAGTCAGTTTGTCCAGGACCACCGAATGGAGATGGTCGGCGTCGCGAACCGCCACGTGGAGAAGGAAGTCGTCGGTGCCCGTCAGCACGAAGACCGCGATCACCTCGGGCATCCGCGCCACGAACGCCTGGAACTGCTCGATGACCGCACGTGTGGGGGGCCGTACCCGCACAGCGATGATCGCTTGTAGCCCCCGGCCGAGCGAGGGGAGGTCCACGTCGGCGTGGAATCCGAGCAGCACACCGCGCTCGCGGAGGGAGCGCACCCGCTCCAGGCAGGTGGAGGGGGCGATCCCCAGCTTCTGCGCCAGGTCCCGGTTGGTGCGCCGACCGTCTTGCTGGAGAAGCCGTAGTAACGCCGAATCTAGTTCGTCCATGTTCTGCCACCTTTCTGAAAAGCCGAATTATATTCGGCCAATCTGCCATTTCATTGGATTGATTGTTAGCATCATTGCAATAATTCCGTTCGTGATTCGCTTTCTTGCTACGCGGTCCGGGCGGAGTCGTGGAGCTCGGAGGGGAAGGGACATCAGGGTGGATGAGCGGACGACAAAGGCCTTGGCGATCTGTTCTGTCGTGGCGGCCGCGCTGATCTGGAGCAGTTCGTACGCGGTGACCAAGGAGGTGCTGGCAGAAGTCGGGCCACTGACCATCGGGGCCATCCGCTTCACAATCGCCGCTGTGTCACTCGGGATCATGGTGCGCACGCGCCGCAACCCGGTTGCCCGGCCGGATGTCCGCCAGCGGCAGATGATCTATCTGAGCGGCCTGCTCGGCATCACGGCCTACTTCGTGCTGGAGAACATCGGCGTCGATCTGTCGACCGCTTCCGACGCGTCCCTGATCGTGGCCTCCTATCCGCTGATGACCATGCTCTTGGAACGGGTGCTCTTCCGGATCAGGATGCCGCCCTTTCGGGTCGTTGGCGTGCTGATCGCCGTTGGGGGAGCCTTTCTGGTCGTGCGCAACGGGGCGGAAGTCGGGGGCAGCGCGCGTTGGTTCGGCGATGTCCTGCTGCTGCTCGGCGGGCTGGTGTGGGCCGGGTACAACGTGCTGAGCAAGTACGCGGGCCGCGGGCAGGACGCGGTGAACCTCACCTATTACCAGACCGTCGCGGGCGCTGTCGGCTTCCTGCTCGCCTCGCTTCTGGAGATCGGGGAGTGGCGGCTGCCGGGCGTCACGGTTTCGGAGCTGCTCGCCTATCTGGCCGTGGCGTGTTCTGTCGGCGGTTTTCTCCTCTATAACTACGGCCTGCGCCGGATGGCCTCGAGCGTCGCGGTCAACATCCTCAACCTGGTACCGGTGTTCGGTGTGCTCGGCGCTGTGGTGATCAATGGGGAGACAGTGCGGCTCGCGCAGATCCTCGGCGGTGTGATCATCATTGCCGGTGTAGCGCTCGGGTTGGTCGAGCGCCGAACGGCCGGTGCGAAAGCCGCAGTTCCTGAGCCGGCCCCGGTCAGCAAGCGCGCCTGAAGGGGCTCGTCCTGAGGGCGTCATAGCTCGGAGAGGACGATCAAAAGCCGGTCCGCCGACCACCTTCCCGCGGAAGCCGTACCAGGGCGTGTTGCGGAAGCCAGCTGTCCGGCTCGCCGCCTCCAGGCGGCCCTTGGCCGCGTTCTCGGCCACATCGAATACCACGCATCCGGTATCGGTCGGGCCTGTGGCCTTGTCAGGAACCACCTGGAGGCGGCTCCCTGATCGAACGATGACTTCCGAAACACGCTGTGGTGGCGAACCAAGTTCATTATGAGCGCTCTTTACCCTGATTTACCGAACTAAGTTCGTCGTCTTAGTCAACACGTTGTCTATCCGTTAACATATCGTTCGATGCGTTGGTCACGTTTGGATCAATGATCCACTAATTTGTTAACCAATGGAGGTGACAGGTACTCGGGCCAACGGGGTTCTAACCTCGCCGCGATTGGTCCCGCGGCACTGGTTGTTTTGTTCTGGAGCAGTTTGCAAGCAGTCACCAAGAGAATCTCGCAGATCTTGGGCCGTTAATTATCGGTGCGCTCCGCTTGACCAGAGCGGCTGCTATGATCCTCATGATAGCTCGTCTTCGGTCTGGCCGCGTCACCCGGCAAGATTTCATATGCGCCTGATGATTTACTTGAACGGACTCTCTAGGTCATTCCCTGTTTTATCCTCGAGAATATTATTGTCAGGTCTTTACTGCCACCGGCCCATCGATCACTGTGCGGATCTATCCGCTGATGACCATGTTTGTGAAAATGCTGATCATCCGGTACCCTATCTCACTCGCTTTGAGCCCGCGGCGTGCTCTGGCTGGTACTGGAGCGACACTGGTCGTTCATAACGGAGTCGTTCGTAGGCGGTGCCACTCGTCGGGTGCTTTCCATCTCCTGAAAGGCGAGCGAATTGAAGAAGGCCATGCTCGTTGAACTGACCGTTTTCGAGCGGATGACACCGCTGGCCTCCGGTTACCTTCAAGCGTATGCCATGACGGATTCGGTGATTCGCAGTGAGTATCGCTTCGAGCGGTATGCGGCTGTCGCCAAGACACCCCGGGCCGATATCATCCGGGACCTGGTCGGGTCAGCTGCCGATGTGTACGCGTTCAGCTGCTACGTATGGAATATGAACCTGGTGAGGTCTGTTGCGGCTGCCCTCAGGCAAGCAAGACCGTATGTGCAGATCATCTTTGGCGGCCCTCAGGTGATGTCGCAGGCCCACCGTTACCTCAGTAGTGATGATGAGCGGACCGTTCTCTGTAACGGAGAAGGAGAGATCACCTTCACGCGCTACCTGCTCGCGCTGACCGACTCCAGTCCGCGTCTCCATGAAGTCAATGGTCTCAGCTTCTACCGTGACGGCGAATTGGTGACGACTCCGAAACAGCCGAGGATTAGCAGTCTTGACGACATTCCATCGCCATTCCTGACGGGAATATTCGATGCTGCTTACAGTATAGCAATTTTGGAGACGAACCGCGGTTGCCCATACCACTGTGGGTTTTGTTTCTGGGGTGCCGCTACGAATGATCGGGTGTACCGCTTCGATGAGCAGCGGGTCCGTGATGAAATCAAATGGATAGCCGAAAACGAGATACTGTTCCTTTTCATTGCCGACGCAAACTGGGGGATGCTAAGCCGAGACATTGATATTTCTCGGCACATCACGATCTGCGCAAGAAGTCATGGGGCGCCAAACGTCGTTTATTTCTCCGCGGCGAAAAACAAGCCGCATGCGGTCACCGAAATCGCTGGTATCTTCCAGGACGCAAACCTCATCGCCTCGCAGCCGGTATCGCTACAGACCCTCGAGCCGGGCAGCCTTGATCTGATCTCTCGATCGAACATCAGACTGAGCGCCTTCGCCGCGATCCAGGAAGATTTACGCGAAAGGAGGATCAGCTCCTTCGTCGAGCTAATCTGGCCATTACCAGGGGAAACTATCGCTTCTTTTGAGCGAGGCATTGGCACGCTGTGCGAGAACGAAGCACAAACGGTGATCGCGTATCCGCATCTGCTCCTCAACAATACACCCATATATCATCATGCGGATGAAATGGGGATAGTAACCAGGCCGGCCGGCGGAGAAGTCGCGGAAGCCCGGATTGTTATTGGCACGAAAGAAGTTTCCGAAGAAGAGTTTGTCGAGGGCATGTATTATTTCTACGCCTTCCATGCCCTGCATAATACGCACAGCCTCCGGTCGGTAAGCCGCTATCTGGTGAGGCAGGCTGGAATCCAGTACCAGGAAATATTCGCCGCCTTTGCTGAATTCCTGCGCCGGCAAGGAGAAGCTGACCCCATCATCTCCTACGCGGACCGCTCCATCCGGGACGCCGATTACTACGATGTAAATAATTACGGTCTCTTCATCCATTCCGTGTTGCATGAGTACAGAGAACTTTTTGTCGATCACGTGCGTTGCTTCACGCAGAGCCAGGACTGGTGGGACGACAGCAAGGTGCGGGCCCTGTTCGAGATCGATATGCTGAATCGTCCTTATATGTATAGCAATACTCCCATGGATGTGCATACTGACGGTTTCCAGGTGCTCCGCTTCTTGGGCTGCGGTTCACGCAGCTATACAGTACAGATCCCAGCGGAATATATGACGGATCTGGCCAATGCGATCAAGATCGAAACGATGCCAGTGGATGGTATATTCACAGTTGATCATAAGCGGCTGCAATATCCATTTATGCCGACGCAGAGTCGTGACCACAGCGGCTCCTACTGCCATGGAATGATCGAAAAGGTCGGGAACGTCATGCCGCTGTGGCTGCCGGCCTCGTCTCATAAATGAGGAATCAAGGAATTTCCGCGAAAGAATAGCCGAATTATGCCGACCGGTTAACGAATCAACTGATGAGAGAACTGGACGCTCATGCCGAAATTTGATATAGGGGTTGAGGAGGCTGCCGCGGCGCCTCTTGTCCCGTCGGATCGTGATCCTATAATAACGTGGAATAAAATGCCCACCGAATATCCCCGGAGCGGTTCGCTGTGCGATCTGTTCGCACAGCAGGTCGTACGCTGCCCCGGTGCGCCCGCCGTGACATATGGTCCTATTACGTTGACGTACCAGCAGCTTGACAGGATAACCAACTCTCTGGCCTCCCGACTGCGGGAACTCGGTGTGGGGCCTGATCAGCTGGTCGCGCTCCACGCGGATCGGAGCCTCAGTGTCATTGTGGGCATGCTTGCCACCGTCAAGGCTGGTGGTGCCTATCTGGCGCTGGATCAATCCTGCCCGGCCCGTCGGTTACATACAATTCTGGAAGAATCCAAGCCTGTGGCGCTGCTGACGGAGGCAGACGAGGACGGTCTGACCGCTCTTGGAATCCCTGTGATCACAGTTGCCGAGCACTTGGGGGAGACAACGCGAGATGGCGTCACTCATGATGTCCGGATAGATGGGGGCGCTGGCTCTGAGAATCTTGCCTATGTAGTGTACACGTCGGGATCGTCCGGTATACCGAAGGGAATCTGTGTAACACACCGCAACGTGGTGCGGCGCACACGAAACATTGATTACATCAAGTTCGGGCCAGGCGACCGGGTGGCACAGATCTCGAACGCGGCTTTTGACGCTGTCACGGTCGAGGTATGGGGCGCGTTGCTCAACGGCGGGGAGCTGGTTGGATTCGACCGTGACACCATACTCTCGCCGGGCCGGCTGGCAAACGCCCTGCGAGCGGACCGCATTAACACCATGGTGATGGCGACACCGCTCTTCAACCAGCTTGCGGCGGATGACCCTTCGACGTTTTCCACGGTTTCTCAGATTCTGGTTGGCGGTGACGTAATGGCGGTCAGCCAAGCCAACTCCGTCGCGGTACTACCAGGTTGCACGCTGGTCAATGGTTACGGCCCCGCGGAATGCACGACGCTTGCCACCGCACACCACGTCACGCCGATGCCGGCAGAGCAGCTGAGAGTGCCGATCGGCCGTCCCATCTCGAACACGACCTGTTACGTGCTCGATGACATGCTGCGTCCTCAGCCGGCCGGTGTGTCCGGCCAGCTCTATATCGGCGGTGACGGCGTCGCGCGTGGTTATCTCGGCCAGCCGGAGCTGACGGCCGAGCGGTTTCTTCCGGATCCCTTCGCGGCAGAACCGGGCCAGCGGATGTACGCCACAGGGGATTTGGTATGCCGATTGTCAAACGGCTTGTTTGATTTCCTCGGCCGCGTTGACTCCCAAGTCAAAATCCGAGGCTTTCGAGTCGAAATGAATGAGGTCGATGCGACGCTGCTGCGGCACCCTGGCATCAGGGAGGCAGCGACGATCGCTGACGCTGACATCCGAGCTGGCGACAAAACACTTGTCAGTTATTACGTAGGGGCAGGCGAAGCATCCCCGGAAACAGGCGAGCTTAGGGCGTTCCTGCGTGACCGGCTGCCCGACTATATGGTTCCGGCACGGTTGATTCGCCTCCCCGAACTGCCGAAGAACGCCAACATGAAAATAGACCGGGCGCGGCTGTCATTTTCAGCGAGCGCATCGTCTCCGGCAGATAATGGCGGCTGCCTGGCAGCGGCCGAAGCGCTCGATGACGAGGTCGCGGCCATTATCGGACGGCTGCTGGATGTGCCGGCCTTCAGTCGTGCGGAGAACTTCTTCGAGAGCGGCGGGCAGTCCATGCTCGCGATCAGACTGCTCACTCAGTTGGGCAGGCGCTTCTGCGTGAACATAACGCTGGCAGAGTTCTTCGAGGACCCGACGGTGCGCGGCATTGTCAAGTACATCCGGGAGCGGAGCGATCCGGGAGCCCAGCCTGGGGAAGGGCTTCTATGAGGAGGGCGACTGACGTGTTGTTTTTCCCTCCGTGCCGGGCGGAAGCCATTCCTCCGCCGACGCTGGACGCGGACGCGATCCAGTTGTTCTGTCTGCCTCATGCAGGGGCAGGCGCGTCGATATATCGGGAGTGGCCTGTATTGCTGGCCCCGGGCATTGAGGCGATACCCGTACAGTTCCCGGGACGGGAAAACCGCCATGGAGAGCCGGCGCTCCATTCGGCCACGGAGCTTGTCGCCGACCTGAGCGGGCCTTTGGCGACCCGCGCGGGGAGGGAGTTCGCCTTGTTCGGGCACAGTATGGGCGCTTTGCTCAGTTATGAACTGGCGCATGAGCTGTCCGCGCTCGGCAAGCCGCCGAGACATCTTTTCGTCTCGGGGCTTGGCGCGCCGCATCTGCCGCCTGCCGGGCCGCAGCTGCATGATTTGCCGGACAGCGAGCTTCTAGCGGTCATCGCGGATCTGGAAGGGACTTCACCAGAGGTATTAGCCCAGCCGGAGCTGGTGCAACTACTGTTACCCTTGTTCCGCGCGGATCTTGAGGTCTGGGAGACGTATATCCCGCACCGGAGCTCGTTACAGGTGCCGGTCACGGCGATGGGCGGCCGCCATGATCCTGGCGTCAGCCTGGACAGGCTCAGCGCCTGGGGAAGCCTGACATCAGCTGACTTCCATCTCACGGTCTTCGACGGTGGCCATTTCTACCACCATGCTGCGCCTGACGATGTGGCCGCGGTCTTAAGGGAACGGCTACGGGAGGCCAGCTTGGGGCCAGCAGCTGCGCCGAATACGATCTCGGTACAAACGATTTGACGCCGGCTCTGGCTGACACGCGGGTATCCCGGGTGCCAGCTGTCCGCGCATATCGCACGTTGGCGATTTTTGGGCTGGTGACTTCGACAGCTGAGCCGAGTTTGTCAGGCGGCGCGAGAGCCTCCGGTGGGCACTGCCTGGTAGGGGCGCGGGTCAGCGCAGCCGGACAGGGAGGTTCTCCAGCCCGTGGATGAGGCTGGAGGGCCGCCAACGCAGCGACGATTCGGGCATCGCCAGCGCCAGTCCGGGGAAGCGGGGCAGCAAGCTCCCGAACGCAATCTCGCCCTCCAGCCGTGCCAGCGGCGCGCCGAGGCAATAATGGATCCCGTGTCCGAACCCCACGTGGCCCGACGCGTCCCTGCCCACGTCCAGCCGGTCCGCGTCGGCGAACCGTGACGGATCCCGGTTCGCCGACGCCGTTGCGAGCATGACCCATTCTCCCGCGGGGATGACGACGTCGCCGATGGTCACCGGCTCCAGCGTGAATCGTTCGGTCGCGTGGTTCAGGGGGTTCGCGTACCGCAGCAGCTCCTCGACCGCCGAAGGCAACAGCGCAGGATCGTCGCGCAACCGATTTAGTTCGGCTGGATGAGTCAGCAGCGCCAGCACCCCGCCGGCGATCAGGTTCAGCATTGTCTCGTGCCCGGCGACGAGCAGCAGGAACATCATCGAAAGCAATTCGTGCTCCGACAGCGAGTCACCCGAGTCACGGGCCGTGATCAGCGCCGAGAGCAGGTCGTCTACCGGTGACCGTCGGCGCTCCGCGACCAGGTGCGTGAAATATTCGTACATAGCGACGGCGGTCGCGCGAGATTCCTCGCGCGTCCCCCGCGAGGACAACAGCGTCTCCGACCACTTACGGAACGCCTGCCGGTCGCCGACTGGAATGCCGATCAGCTCGCAGATCACGGTCACTGACAGCGGAAACGCGAACACCTCGATCAGATCTGTCTCAGCGGGGCCGTTCGCCATCGCGTCCAGCCGCTCGTCGGTGATGTCCGAGATCCGTGGCCGCAGGGCGGCCACCCGGCGTGGAGTGAACGCTTTCACCACCAGGTGGCGTAGCCGGGTGTGGTCGGGCGGATCGAGGTTCAGCATGTGCTGGTCGAGAAACGCCTGTACGGGGTCCACGTTGATGTCGAAATCTTCGGGTGTCATGTGTGTTACCCAGTCCTTGGCCAGGCGGGGATCGGCCAGCGCGGCGCGCACGTCCTCGTACCGGGTGACGAGCCAGACCTGGACACCCTCGGGTGTGATGACCGGAGTCACCGGCGCGGACGAGCGCAGCCGCGCGAAAAAGCCCTGGGGATCCTGGAAAAATGAATCGCCTAGCCGCTCGGTCGCGGCTGAGAGGGTTCCCCCTGCATCCACCATGACGTTAGCTTAACTAATAGCGTGTTTGGCCACAAGCGACGTGGATGGCGTGCGGCCCAGATGAGTGCCCGGCGTCGTGGAGCAGCGTCGCGAGACTGAGTGCCCTGGGGGAATCTTTTACCCCCAGGCCGCAACGCCATGCCGGCACGGCAATGCGTCGGCGTAGCGTCGACAGAAAGAAATCGACAATGGCCAGTTCAAGATACAGTGCCTGTGAACTGGGAAGCGGCACCGGCAGGATTAACATTCGATATTGATATTGCGACCTTGCGGACCGCGGCGCTGATTCCGAGCCGTTCCCAGGCCTGGCCGGACGCCAACGGCCCAGGCAGCGGGTGTCGACCACACCTCCCCACGTCAGTGGGACCAGTACCGCCAGGACCGGTGTGAGGAACCGGCAATCGAGGCCAGCGGCCGGGTGGGCGCGTCCCGGTCGATCTGGTCGGCCCAGTCGAAGTTGCATATGATCTTGATGCTTGGACTGTCCGTCACTGGGTGTCGCTTGTTCTGGGTGAGCTGGAGGCAGCGCACAACCGAGCCGCCCTTGTTCGTCAGCCGGGTCTCACGCGGGTACCTGCCTACCAGTGAACCGGGAAGTACCAGCTATGTCCAGCAATCTGCCAGCAGGCGTGCACCTGCGGAATTCGGTCCGGCAGGCTTGTTTTCAACCATGCGACCAGGGATAGCGAGTGGGGCCAGGCCTCAAGTATGCCTACGAGCCGTGGAATCTCGGTCTCAGGAGGCGTGCTTACGATGAATTCATCGAGGTCAGAGCACGTGCGCGCTAGCAGCATCGCAAAGGAAAGCGGCTTGCTCGTCCCGCCAGCGCAGGTGAATGCTGCTTTACCAGCCTTGACCGCCCGTCCATGGCCGGCTAGACATGGATCGTCGGGCGGAGGCCAGAACACGTGATGGACGGACAAGATTTTGGATCTGTACGGCAAGCCGGCTCGCTATGTACACCGCGATGGTCCCGTTGGCAAATAGTCATGGGAAGCAGGTAGATGATTGTAACGATAATGTTAGAGGAATTTTACCTAATTCCCTCCTGCTAGCTTGACAGGCCCGTGATCATTTATGGGAAAGGAAGTCGATACATGCTTCCGATGCTGGACAAGCGTTTTTTGGAAGAGACGGCGGACTTCGCGGTACTTGCCTCTCGGTATGCGGCGGGTCTGGTGCCGCCAGCGGAGCTAGCCGTCTATCAGTCGTATGAGATAGGCCAGACATTGACGTATGTCAGAGAGCGCTCTCCATTTTACTCCCGCCGACTGGTGAACATAGCTGGCACGGAAAACCCATCGGTCGCCATCGAGAATCTTCCCTTCACGACGAAAGCTGACCTCCGCACCCATCTTGATGAAGTGCCTGCATTACCTCTGTCGGAATGCTGGATCTACTACGAGACGACCGGCACAACCGGCCTATCCACCCCCTGCCCACGCTCGCCGCGTGACTCAATGCGCACCGGCCTGGCGTTGATGGAGGGATACGCCCCGATTTTGCGGAATTATGCCGACCACTGCGTGGTAGCGGTTATGGGACCAACGGAACTGCACTCGACAGGTGACTCGTTCGGTGACATTCTCCGTGCTCTCGGGCATACGACAGTAAAGATGTGGCCGCATTCTCCTCTCGTTGGCTTCTCCCGAGCGCTTGAGTTAATCGACAGGCTCGGCGTGAACGTGCTGGTCTGCACCCCAGGCATGTCTATTTCGCTGGCCAGGAGACTCCTCCAGGAGGGTAAGAATCCAGCGGAGACGAGCGTGCGAGCGATTCTTTCCCTCGGGGAGCTCTCCACACCAGGACTTCTCCGAGGCATCGGAGCGATCTGGGGCGCGGACGTCTATAATTGTATGTACGCTTCGCAAGAGGCTTCCATTCTGGCTGTTTGTTTCCCGGATAAGCAGCTTCACAGCACTCCCATAAACGTATTCTACGAGATTGTGGACCCAGCTACTGGCCGTCGTGTCGAGGCCGGGCGTGAGGGCGAAAGACAAGGGGAGCTTGTGATCACACATCTGTACCGGGGAGCGAAACCACTGGTCCGGTACAGAACGGGCGACATGGTAAAGAGCCGAGGATCGGATCAGCAGTTCACCATGGTTCCGCTGGGCAGGGTTGACGATCAGATTCACCTCGGCGACCGGTTGATAACCGCTTTCGACTTCGAAGACGGACTGCTCGCGCAGGCACCGACCATTCTTGACTATCAGGCGACCCTGAGCGAAACAGCGGACGGGCGGGATCATCTGTCCGTACTGTTCGAGCCCGTCCGTCCCCTCGGTAATGCCGACATGCGCATACACGAGAGCGCTATTATCCGGCATACCGGAGAGGCGTTCGGCACCGCGGCTGAGGTGACCTGGGGGGTGACGGACAGCAGGACGTCGACCGGCGCGATGGTGAGTTGGAAGGCTGCCCGAATCCGTGACCGCCGGGCGGCGGCGACGTCGTGTGGGGAAGCCGAAAAAGCGCGAGAAATCGCTGCTGTTCGTGAGCGTGTCCGATGAACGCCGCACGGCTGCCCTGGCGTTACTACAACGGCGAGTACGTCACCGATGATGCCGTGGCCCTGCCCGATTCGACCCAGGGCCTGCACTATGGCACGGGCGCCTTTGAGGGCATACGAGCCTATAAAACAGTGGACGGCCGGGTGAGCCCGTTTATGGCCCACGAGCACTTCGCTCGTTTGATTCGCTCGTGTGAGGCATTACGGATCATGATTGACGAGGAGCTGGACGATCTGTGCCAGATCTGCGGCAAGCTACTGAGTCTCAACGATGTCGATGACGACTGTTATATCCGCCCGATCGTGTTCAAGCAGGCACTCCTGCCGGGTGTCCCGTACGGGATTCGGCTATCGGGCGTCACTCACAGCATCGCGATTTCCCTCGTCCCGATGCAAAGCCGGCTGGACGCCGGCCGTGAAGTCCGCCTTCGGTTGAGTGATATCCGGCGGATTCCATCGTCTAGCGTGCCATCGACCGCGAAGATAAGTGGCGCTTACGTCAACAATGCGCTCGCCGTCGAGGATGCAATTGCCAACGGTTACGACGATGCGCTTATGCTCACGACGAATGGATATGTATCCGAAGCGTCGACCAGCAATGTGTTTTGCGTGCAGGGGACGGACGTAGTCACACCGGACCTCGGCTCGGATATCTTACCAGGGATCACTCGTGCGACGGTGATCAATATTCTTGAGGGTATGGCTGGTATTTCGATAACTGAACGGAAGGTCAGCGTGACCGATCTCATCGAGAGCGATGAGGTGTTTCTGACTGGTACCGGAATCGAGGTAGCCGCGGTCACCGCCGTCAACCAGGTGAAGGTTGGACAGGCTCGATCAGGTTCGTCGATAACCCTTCGGGTTGCCACCGAGTACCAGCGGCGCGTCCGACAGTCCGCGCCGCTGAAAGAACTCCAGTAGGAGGGCAACTCAATGCTGGCTCCGGAAGGTCACTTGTTCTTCACGTTCGCGTCGGCCTCGGCCACTGCGGACGTTGTCATCGCCACGCTTGGCCCTGCTGGCACGAGCAGCGAACAGGCGGCTCACTACTTTGCCGCGATACGGGGCGGAGAGGCATCGGGAGTTCACCTTGCCGCGAGCTATGAGCAAGCTCTCGAGCACGCGCTTGAAGATTCTTCGGTTATGGTGGTGGTAGCCAACGCCTACTCGAATATCAACGTTTTTTATATGCATCCCAGACTACTGATCGACACTGTATTCTTCTGCCATACGCCCAAATACGGCCTGGCCGCGAGAGGCGACCTCGCCGACGGCGGCTACAGCGTGGCCAGCCACCCGGATCCGGTACCCTTGATCGACGAGTTGTCGCCGGCCGGTTTCAAGTGCGACGAGGTTATCTACATGGCATCCACGAGCGGTGCCGCAGACTTCGTGGCTTCGAAGAAGGGCGAGGTGGCGTTGACAACTGAGATAGCGGCCGCGCGGCGCGGATTGAAATTCATTTCCTCCACCCGTCCCATTCCAATGGTTTGGACGGTGTTCCGTCGCGCATGACCGAACCAGCGGCCACCATTGCCATTCCCGGTTGATACCAAAGGGGAAGACAGTGATCAGACATATCGTGCTGTTCAAGTTAAACAAGGGACTCGCTTTCGACGATGCCGAGGTGGTTGAATCCGAGAAGATCGCATTGCAGGTTGGCGACAAGGTCCCAGAGCTCCGTGAATGGAAGGCGGGCCGTAATACGGCGCGCCGGACAGAAGCTTATGATTTTGCTGTGATCGGCCTGCTGGAAGACGCAGACGCGCTGGCCCGCTATATGGCCGATCCTTTCCACCGTCTCGCCATAGAGAAATGGAAGCGCATCAGCACCTGGGTCGTCGTGGATTTAGAAGAGGATCCCGGTCCGGCTGAGGTCACGATCACTCCGGCCGGGCATACCGGATTATCCGCGACATCGCCCGGGTACGGAACCGGAAAGGATTAACGCGTGCTCGTCATCGACCGGCCGACAGCCCAGGCGGCACTGTCCATTTCGGACGCGATACCGATTGCGGCGAGCGCGCTGCGCGCCTACAGCGCCGGGGACGTAGATCAGCCGCTTAGGACGATCATCCGGCCTGACGGCATTGACGATCTCATGGGTGTCATGCCCTGTTATGTAGGTGGTGAGGCCTCTCTGGGCTTCGGTTTGAAGGCGATGGTTCTCAAGCCCGCCAATCCCGCTCGAGGTCTGGACCTCCATGTTGGAGTTGTCATCGTCTTCGATCCTGATACCGGCCTGCCTTTGGCCCTGATTGACGCCGGCGCTATCACGGCAGTGCGGACACCGGCCGTGACCGCAGTCGCGACCGACCTCCTCGCCCGGAAGAACGCGGGAGACCTTGCTATACTTGGGTCTGGAGTACAAGGTCGCGGTCACCTCGAAGCAATGCTCGCGGTCCGTGCGGTGCGCCGGGTCCGAGTGTGGAGCAGGACACCCATGCACAGCGAGCGATTCCGCGCTTGGGCTTGGAGTCACCTGGGGGTTGAGGTCGAGGTGCACCCGACCGCCAGAGCGGCTCTGGAGGGCGCTGATCTGGTGTGTACGACCTTAGCCAGTAAAGAACCGGTGGTGAGCGATGAGGATGTCGCTCCTGGGGCGCATCTCAACGCGATCGGAGCCTCGTTCGCGGACCACCGGGAGCTTGCTTCGGCTTTTGTGCGGAGATGCTCTGTCTTCGTGGACAGTCGAGCCTCGGCCCGAGCCGAATCGGGCGACCTCATCGTTCCCGAAGAGGAGGGACTCATCGGGCCCGACCACGTGCTGGCCGAGATCGGCGAAGTCCTTCTCGGTCGCCATCCTGGGCGAAGGAGGTCTGACGAGTCGACCCTTTTCAAGTCTCTCGGACTGGCTGTGGAAGACGTCACCGTGGGATTCGCCATCGCCCAAGCCGCCCGTGACAAGGGCTTGGGCACGGTGATAAAATTCCATTAGTGTAGTTGTGCTGTCACGCATCCAACGAACGATCTTGACTAGTGCAGTCCGGACAACTATGATCTTGATTTGCCACTGGTCGGCCGACCAAAAATATAGCGTGTCAGGCTATCAAGGTAGCTGACCGCCCTCACACCTCTGGAGCACAATTTAATGTCATCAAACGGCACGGTCACGCCAGACAAAGTTGCCATTATCATCGATGGAGGCCTCCAGATAGGCTTGGCGATGAATACCGTGGCGGCGCTTTCGCTGTCAGTCGGGCGTATGGTTGATGGCATTTTGGGCGATGATTCCAAAGACGCCAATGGTCTCACCCATAAGGCGATTACCAGGATTCCCGTGCCGATCCTGAAGAGTGACGCCGAGGGTCTCAAGGAGATTTTTCTACGGGCAAGTGCGTCTGACGGCGTTTTTGTGGTAGATTTCACGACTACCGCCCAGACCTCCCGCACGTACGACGAGTACGAGGAGCGTCTGGCCCAGACTGCGACGGCGGATCTTCCCTACATCGGGGTGGCGCTAAGCGGTCCGAAAAAAGATGTCAACAAGCTGGTCGGGAGCCTGCCTCTTTACCGCTGAAACCACGCGTACCTGCGGAATACGTGGGTCGGTTGGTGAGCGTCGAGCAGGCATCGCGGGGCTGGGGCACGTAATCTCGCGCGTCATTGCTCCCCGTCCATCCTGCCGATGCACGGGTACCCGCTCGGCGGCCGCCAGTCTACCAGCAGGGTGATTCCCTCCATCGCTTTACGACGCACGTATCCCAGCCCCGCTCTTTGATCCCCGCCCTTATCGCTGGGCGTTCTTAATTCGCGTATTCGGGTACAACAAACTGGCTGTTATGGTTGCGGATGCGTTCACGAAAAGGATTCGCGTGGTATACGCCTATGATTCGGTAGTCGGCGAAGAAACCCAGCTCCTCAAAGGCTCGCATGACCCGCTCCTCGTCCGGGTGGCCTTCGATGTCGGCGACAAATTCCGTCGCGAAGAACTGGCCTCTCACCATACAGCTTTCCAGCTTCGTCATGTTCACGCCGTTGGTCGCAAATCCTCCGAGTGCCTTGTAGAGCGCGGATGGGCGGTTCCTCACCCGAAAAACAAAGGTGGAGACGATGGGGCCGATACCAACCGCGGCCCGAAGGTTCTCTGACGAAAGAATCACAAAGCGCGTTGTGTTATGTTCTTCGTCCTTGAGATCAGGTCGCAAGATTTCCAAGCCGTAGATCTCCGCTGCGAGGTGAGTGGCTATCGCCGACCTGGTCGGATCCCTCGTTTCGGCAACCTCCCGGGCGCAGCCCGCCGTATCAGCGCCGGCCACCGCGCGGAGACCCAGTTCCCGTAGGGTTACCCGGCACTGCGACAGAGCCTGCGGGTGACTGTGCACAGTCCGTAGCGCCTGAGGATCCGTGCCGACCAATCCCAAGAGCTGGTACTGAATCGGCAAAAAGTATTCTCCGACTATGTAGACCGATGAGTAAGGCAACAACTGATGGATGTCCGCCACCGTCCCGGCCGTTGAATTTTCGACGGGAATCATGCCAAGATCGACTGTGCCTTCCTCGAGCGCGTCAAAGCACTCCGCGAATGTCTGGAAGGGAACAGGCTCGTAGTCTGGATATACATCACGGCACGCTTGATGGGAATTGGCTCCTAGTTCACCCTGAAACGCGACTTTTTTGCGTCCTTTGGCCACTCTGGTTCCAACCTACGCTCAGGATGCTGATACATGAATCGATCTTTATCGCAGGTTATCATGCGGGCCCGGCGGAACCAGGGCGCCGCGCGGCAGACCGTACGCTGGACGCGGGCGCTGTTGCGAATCTCGCGCTGACGGTCTCTCGGTGGCATCGAGGCCCGGCGATCGAGGCCCAGCTGCTCGGGGACGGACGATCCCGCCGTCGAGCAGACCTCAGCGGACCTCGTTGCCGAGCCGCCCCGAGCTGACGGACAGCGCACGAGGCGCTGACGGACAGCGCACGAGGTGCTGGAAGTGCTGGAAGTACCGACGGATTACGACCCCGACAGGTCCAGTGGCGCGCCGTTCGCTCGGGTCCGGGAGACCGATCGGGACAGCGCCGCGTATGCCAGCTGGGTACCTTCGCTGTCTGGGGTGTAGCTCGCGGATGCCGCCGCGGCGAAGCCCAGCTGCTGGGCGTCGGCAATCGCGTTGAGGTCGGCGGACAGGAAGGCGAACTGCCATCCGTAGGTATCGGTCTGATTTTTGATCATTTTTCTGATTTGTTCGAGCGTGCATTCCTTCGAGGAGTTCTCCCGGCCGTCGGTAACCACGGCGAAGACAACGGTCGCCGGACGTTGATGGTCGGGAAGGCCACGGAGGAACTCCCCAGTGTCCACGATGGACTCGCCGAGGGCGTCGAGTAGCGCGGTGGAGCCCCGCGGAACCAGGCGGTATGGTGGCGCCTCGCCGATCGGGATCGCGCCAAAGACCTTCTCGTAATCCTGGTCGAACTGGTAGAGACTGATCGTCGCTTGCCCGGGGGCGATGGCCTGCTCGGCGATGAACGACCGGATTCCGCCTTCGGCGTCATCGCGGATCGCCATCATCGAGCCTGACCGGTCGATCAGCAGGGCGATATGGGTGTAGCCGGCCTTCGTCATGGCGTGCCCCTTGCCATCGGTCGTCTGTTTGGCTGTAGCGGTCTCGTCTGTTACAGCCATCGTCGTTGTGGTCATCGCGGGATCTTTCACCGACGTTTCTCGCGCTCCGCGGCGTTGGTGATGGCGCGGGCCATCCCACTGAGGACAGTGTGATGGAACGGGGCGATGGCTTTCCAGTAGAGATGACCGGTCAGCCCGTGCGGTTCGAAGATCGCTCGTTGGCGGTACAGCGAGCCGTCAGCGTCGGGGGCCGCGGACAGCTCGAGCCAGGCGCGGCCGGGCAGCCGCATCTCGGCACGCAGCCGCAGCAGACGGGGCCGGTCGAGATGCTCCACCCGCCAGCGGTGGCGGGTTTCGCCCGGATACAGGCGGTGGTGGTCGCGGCGGCCTCGCCGTAGGCCGGCGCTGCCGATGAGCCGGTCCAGCCAGCCCCGCGGCGACCAGGCCAGCAGGAAGGAGCACCAGTCGTGTTCGCCGCCGATGGACTCGATGAACTGCCACAGCACCTGCGCGTCCGCGCTGGTGTGGCGTTCGCGGATGTCCTCGTAGCTGCTGCCGCCCGACCATGCGGGGTCGGAGGGCAGCGGGTCGGAGGGCAGCGGGTCGCAGAGCAAGGGGTCGGAGGGCGGCGTGGCCGCGCCGGAGCGGCGGGTGGGTATGCCCGCGTGACGGATGTGGGCCAGCGCGAGTTCGACGGCCCGCTCGTAGGAGGCCGGGCCACCATCCGGCTCCGGGATGTGGGTGGTGATATCGCGGTCGTGGCAGACGACCTCGTGCACCAGCGACTCGATGAGTGGTACAGCGATGCTGTGCGGTACCGGTGTCACCAGGTTCACCCACTGCGCTGAAAGCCACGGGGTGAGTACAGGCACCAAGGCTATGACACGACGCGGCAGGCCGGCCACGGCGGCATAGCGGCGCATCATATCCAGGTAGGTGAGGACGGTCGGGCCACCGATGTCGAAACGGCGGTTGATCGTGTCCGGAAGCACGGCGGCGTGCGTAAGGTAGTGCAGGACATCGCGTATTGCGATCGGCTGGACGCGATTGTTCACCCATCGCGGGGTGACCATAGCCGGGAGGCGTTCGGTGAGATAACGCAGCATCTCGAAGCTGGCCGAACCGGAACCGATAATGACCGCGGCTTGCAGTGCGATGGTCGGCACGCCGGAGCCGAGCATGATCTGTCCGACTTCGGCCCGGGAGGCCAGATGCGCAGATAGCGGCTGTCCATCCGGAGTGATGCCGCCCAGGTAGACGATCCGGCGCACCCCGGCCGCGCGTGCCTGCCCGGCGACGGTGCGAGCGGCGTGACGGTCCAGCTCGACGAAGTCGCGCCGGTGCAGCGAGTGTATGAGGTAGTAGATGACATCCTGCCCGGCCACTGCGCTGGCGACGCTGGCGGCGTCGGTAACGTCACCAGCCACGATCTCGGCTCGGTCGTGCCACGGTATATCGGTCAGCCGGCTCGGGTTGCGGGCCACCGCCCGTACGTCGTGACCGGCGCGTAGGAGTTCGGGCACCAGACGGCCGCCGATGTAACCGGTTGCCCCGAACACGACACATCGCATGCCATCGATGTTCCCTCACCCGGACGGTGCCCGCAGCGCCGGCGAACATGGCCGACGAAAACGGCTTACAAGGACATGAGCCCGCATGTTCTTATGGCGTTCTTAGAGCGACCGGCAATAGGGG
>NZ_CAKJTO010000018.1:0-15180 GCF_917627405.1 Protofrankia sp. Cj5 | reverse complement strand
ACCACCTCCGGTGGCTCCCTCCACCGCCTCGCGATGCATGCACCCCAGCCCCGCTCCTTGATCCACATCCCTATTGCCGGGCGCTCTTATCCGGTCGATCTTCAATCGCGCGGACCAGCGGTCTGCGGACGCCCCATCGTTTCGGATCGTATGGGGGCCTGTTGTCCACAATCGCGCGGGCGGCTGATTTGTCAACGAACTGTCAAGTTCTGGAAATCTGCTCGTGGAGGCTTTTTTATGCGGCAGTATCAGGTTCATGCCCGAGGCGGGGGGAATCGACGCTGAGCAGGTGGTCCGGCGGGACCCGGACTTCTTGATTTCTTACGCTCAGAACGACCAGCGGTGGGCGGAGTGGATCGCCTGGCAGCTGGAGGATGTTGGTTACCGGACGCTGATAGAGGCCTGGGACGGCGTCCCTGGAACGCACTGGGTGGCGGGCATAGGTGCGAGCGCCACATGCGCGCGGCGCGTGATCCTGCTGCTTTCGAAGGCCCATGTGCATGTGATGCGGGCATATGGTGTGAAGTCCGCTTTGGATGGTGACCAGGACGGGTCTGACCGCAGGCTTGTACCGATCAAAGTGGAGGACTGCTCCGTACCACCGGAAATCAGCCACATCAGATCAATAGACCTGTTCGGGCTGCCGGCCGGCGAACCGCCGCACGACGTCGCGCGGCGGCTGCTTGCCGGCATCGAGAGCGCTTTGGCCGGCCGGGGGAAACCCGGTCGCGAGCCTATGCTTCCGGGCCAGGCGCGATCGATGCCCGAGCCGCCTTTCCCCACCCCCGGTAAGCCGTTCGGCGATATGGGCCGGGTGGTCGTGGAAAGCGTGGCGGCCGACGATCCGGCGAGGTCGGAGGCGTTTGTCGGCCGGGGTGCTGAGCTGGCGAAGCTGATGGGGCTGCTGGCGTCGGCCGGGGCCGGGGCCAGATCCGGCACCGGCGCGCGGCCGGCCGCGGTGGTGATCGGGCCGGGCGGGACGGGAAAGACGGCGCTGGTACGCCGCGCCGCCGCTCACGCGGTGGGCAAGGGCTGGTTTTCCGGTGGCGCCTTCATCGTTGACCTGCAGGGTTACGGTCGCCATCCGGGGATCGGCGCGGATCAGGTTTACCGTCCTTTACTTGTCGCCCTTGACCGGGCTCAGGAGCTCCCCGCCACGCTCGGCGAACAGGCCGCGGTTTACTACCGCATGCTGGCTGAACAGGCCAAAGCCGGAAAACCGGTACTACTGGTGCTCGATAACGTCTCGCATGTGGATCAGATTGCCGCCCTGCTGACCGAGCACCCGGCCCATCGGGTATTGGTGACGTCCCGAAGGAACGTTTTCGATCTTGTTGACCATCAGGTCGTCGAGCTGGGTGCTCTCGCCCCCTCGGACGCGGTAAAGCTCCTCGGCCGTGTGCTTTGCGATCGTGACCCGTCCGACCAGCGAGTGGTCCAGCAGCGTGGCGCGGCTGACGAGCTGGCCACACTGTGCGGATGGTGGCCCCTCGCCCTGCGTATCGCCGGCACGCTGCTGGCTGACAGCCCGCGGCTGGCTGTGACCGACCTGGTCGCCGACCTCGCTGACGTCCCCGTCCCGATTGTCTGTCCGGACGATATTGTCTGTCCGGACAATGACGAGAGGCTGCTGGCGCCGATCCTCACGCTTTCCTGGGAGCGCATGGTACGTCATGACCCGGCCGCGGCTGAGTTGTTCTGGCTGCTACCGGTCAATCCCGGCGCGGAGATATCGACTGAGGCCGCGGCTGCGCTGGTTGGTTGGCAGCCGTGGCGGGCAAGTTGGAAACTGCGCACGTTGCAGCGGGCCCATCTGGTCAGGCCCGCCAACGCCCCGGGGCGTTGGCGGATGCATGATGTGGTCGCCTCGTACGCCGCCCAGCGGCTCCCCAGGCCTCCCTCGTTGCCCGCCAGTGGCGCTGACGCCCGTGCGCACGCATTTGACCGGCTGCTTTGCTACTACCAGACACAGGCCGCCGATATGGCGCGGCGAGCGGGATGGTTCCTGCTGCGCCACAGCCGGCCCGCTGCTGCCTCACGAGTACCGCTCGGCTGGGAAGCACGCCAGCAGGCGTTGGCCTGGTTCACGGCCGAGGAGCCGAATCTGCTCGGCTGCATCGAGTATGCCGCGCGGCTCGATCGTCGCGCGGTCGAGCGGGGCCGCGGTTCGGCGCTCATAGCCCGTGTCGAAGCGGTGACCGGCCGCCCATTAAGCCAGCTAAGCCCATTAAGCCCATTAAGCCGGATGGGAGATGCCTGGAGCTGGCGGTGGACTGTCGGTGGCCGGCGGCGAACTGTCTGGCATCGACAACAGATGGTAGTTGCCCTGATTGATGCCATGGCGGGCTATCTCCGTAACAACGGGCCGTGGGAGAACGCGGCGGAACTGCACCACCTGGCCGCTGACGTCGCCGAACGGTGTGGTGACGCGCGCGCCCGGGGTATCGCGCTCAACGACCTCGGGATCACCTACCGCCTGTTGGGCCATCAGCGACAGGCGGTGGAGATCCTGGCGGACGCCGTCGAGCTGTTTCGTCGGCCTGACCGGTTCCAGCGCCTGGGCCTACCGGTGGGTGGTAGCCGCGCGGCCCTGCTCGGCCAGGCCAACGCGCTTCACGAGATGGGCATCGTCCACAACGAGGGTGAATCCTACGAGGATGCGCTCAAGCTGTTGGAAGAGGCGCTGCGGCTGTATCGTGAGGTTGCCGATGAGATTGGCGTCGCCAATGCGTCCAAGAACCTCGGTGTCGCTGTCTTCAATGTCGGCTGGTCCGTCGGGAGGAAGGATCCCGCGATGCGGGACGCGGCGCGCGAACTGTTGAACGAAGCGTTGCGTCAGTATGACACAATCAATGACAATCTCGGGGTTGCTGAGGTCCGCAACCACCTGGGCCGATTGTGGCTGAAGTCTGGCGCACCCGACCGGGCGCGCGACGAATTCGACGGCGCCCGGAAGCTGGCGGTGCGGGCGGGCAGCCGGCTCGAGGAAGCCAGGGCATGTCGGGGCATCGGTGAGTGCCAGGCGAGTGGTCACGACTACGCCCAGGCCATCTCCTCGTTTGAACACGCTCGGGACGGCTATTTCAGCGTCGGCGCCGGCAAGGACCTGGATGACGTCAGGGAGCGGCTGGCGGCTCTTCGGGGTGGCCCGCCGCTCGATACTCGTTAAATCGTCTCAGCGCGGTCCGGGTGATTTCCTCCGGTGCGGCGGAGGCGTCGACCACGGTGCCTCTCTCGCCGGGAAGCAACGGTTCCAACGTCTGAAGCTGCGAGTCCACCAACGACGCCGGCATAAAATGGCCGTGTCGGCTGGCCACCCGTTCGACGGCGAGCGCGCGGTCGATATCCAGGTGAAGAAACCACGCGTCAGGGTACGCCTCGCGCAGCCGGTCCCGGTACTGGAACCTGAGCGCGGAGCACGACACCACCCCGCCCTTGTCGGTGTTCACCTGATCCCGGATCCAGGCCGCGATGGCAGCCAGCCACGGCCGCCGGTCGTCGTCGTCAAGCGCCTGCCCGGCCATCATCTTCGCGACGTTGGCCGGCGGATGGAACGAGTCGGCCTCCGCATAGACGACACCCAGCCGCTCCGCGAGCAGGTGGCCGATCGTGGTCTTCCCGCTGCCAGCCACTCCCATTACCACGGCGATCGGCTGCGAGATGCTTGCGGACCGGGTCATCCGTATTCTCCTGGGCGCGGTTGCGAGGAGCGCACGCTGGCGGCTGGAGAGCGCACGTTAGCAGATGCGGGGGAGCTGTTCGCCGACGAGCATGTCGACGATGCGGGTGCCGCCCAGCAGGGTGCGCATGACGACCCGGCCGGGATGGGCGGCGACGACGGTACCGAGGCGGGTGGCGTCCCGGCCCTCGGGCAGGGCGCGCATCGCGGCCAGCACGGCGTCGGCGACCTCGGGCGCGAGGACGGCGACGAGGCAGCCTTCGTTGGCGACGTGCAGCGGGTCCAGGCCGAGGATCTCGCAGGCGGCGGCCACCGCGGCCGGGATGGGCACGGCCTGTTCCTCGATCTCGATCCCGGCCCCGGACGCGGCGGCGATCTCGTTCAGCGCGGACGCCACACCGCCGCGGGTGGGGTCGCGCATCGCGCGCAGTCCCGCGTCACCGCCCGCCACCATGGCCGCGACCAGCCGGTGCAGGGGACGGGTGTCCGAGGTGATCTCGCTGTTGAAGCCGAGGGACTCCCGGGCGCTCAGGATGGCCGTGCCGTGCGCGCCGAGCGGCCCGGAGAGCACGATGACGTCCCCGGGGCGGGCGGAGCCGGCCGAGACACGTGCGCCGGGCAGGCGGCGGCCGATCCCGGTCGTGGTCACGAAGATCCCGTCCGCGGCACCGCGACCGACGACCTTGGTGTCTCCGGTGACGACGGGCACGCCAACAGCGGCCGCGGCCGCGCCGACCGAGGCTGTCACCCGCCGTAGATCCTCGAGTGGAAAACCCTCCTCGATGACGTAGGCGACGGCCAGGGCAAGCGGGCTGGCGCCCATCATCGCCAGATCATTGACGGTCCCGTGCACGGCCAGCGAGCCGATGTCACCGCCGGGGAAGAAGAGCGGGCTCACCACGAAGGAGTCGGTGCTCAGCACCACTGTCGTGCCGTCGATGTCGAGCACGGCCGCGTCCTCGGGAACGCCGGCCGGCGCGGCCGCGCCGAGGGCCGGGAGGAGCACGTCATGCAGGAGCCCGGCGGACAGCTGCCCGCCGCTGCCGTGGCCGAGCATGACCTTCTCGGTCTCCGCCAGCGGCAACGGGCAGCTGGCGCCGGTCAGGTCGGTGGCGGCCGGGCTGAGGATGCTGGGACCGGGGACGGCTGGGCTGGAGATGGTCATGATGTTTCCACGGCTGCCGCCGCCGGCAGCCGGCCGGCGCTCGCCGTCGGGCCGGCAGCGGTGGTCGGGCCGGCAGCCGTGGTCGGGCCGGCAGCGGTGGTCCGGCCAGCACTGTGGAAGGCGGCGCAGGTCCCTTCGCTGGACACCATGGGCGCGCCCAGCGGGGTACGCGGCGTGCACGCGGCACCGTACGCCGCGCAGTCGGTCGGTAGGCGCGTTCCGGTGAGAATGCCCCCAGCGATGCAGGCCGGATGTTCCCGCGTGCTCAGGCCGGCCACGGCGAAGCGGGTCTCGGCGTCATAGGAGGCGAACTCGTCCGCGAGCGCGAAACCGCTCATCGGGATGGTGCCGATGCCCCGCCACATCCGGTCACGGACACCGAACACACGCCCGATGGCCGCCTGCGCCTGGATGTTCCCGGCCCGCCGCACGGCGCGGACGTACTGGTTCTCCACCTGCGCGCGGCCTTCTTCGAGCTGGCGCACCGCCATGAGGATGCCCTCCAGGATGTCGAGTGGCTCAAATCCGGTCACGACGACCGGGATCTGGTAACGCCGTGACAGCGGCTCGTATTCGGTCCATCCCATGACGGCACAGACGTGGCCGGCGGCCAGGAACGCCTGCACCTGGCAGCCCGGCGCGTCCAGCAGCGCGGTCATCGCCGGCGGGACGAGCACATGGCTGACCAGGACGCTGAAGTTCGTCAGGCCGAGCGCGTGGGCGCGCAGCACCGCCATGGCGTTCGCGGGCGCCGTCGTCTCGAACCCCACGGCGAAGAAGACCACCTCGCGGTCGGGGCACGCCGCGGCGATGCGGACGGCGTCCAGCGGTGAGTAGACGACCCGGACATCGCTGCCGCGGGCCCGCATGGCGAGCAGGTCGGTGCTCGTCCCCGGAACCCTGAGCATGTCACCGTAGGAGGTGAGGATGACCTCGGGGCGCCCGGCGATGGCCAGTGCTTTGTCGATGAGTTCCAGCGGTGTCACGCAGACGGGACAGCCAGGTCCGTGGATCATCCGGATCCCCGCGGGCAGCAGTTCGTCGATGCCCTGGCGGACGATGGTGTGGGTCTGGCCGCCGCAGACCTCCATCAGCGTCCATGGCCGCGACGTCACTGTGTGAATCTTGGTGAGCAGCCGCCGGGCGAGCGCTGGCTCACGGTACTCGTCGAGATACCTCATCGGGCCTCCTGGGCGGGTTCGGCGCCAAGCTCCTCGTCGAGCGCTCCCATCGCGTGCAGGATCTCCAGCGTGCGCCGGGCCTCGGCCTCGTCCACGAGGCTGATGGCGAAGCCGACATGGACGATGACGTAGTCCTCCACCCGCGCCTGGGGGACGTAACCGAGACAGACCTCGCGGGTCACGCCCGCGAAGTCGACCGTGCCCATGAGCAGGCCGGCGACCTCGGTCGTCGCCACGACGCGGCCTGGTATACCGAGACACACGGGCTTATTCCCCCCTCAGTCGCGCCGCGGCCACCGCGGCCTGGCCATAGCTCACTCCGCCGTCTCCGGCCGGAACCCGTTCGTTGAGCAACGGGGTGAGGCCGGCGGCCGCCAACGCCGCGGGGAGGGCTTCGGCAAGCAGCTGGTTGTGCATGACCCCGCCGGACAGGCAGACCGTTCGCAACCGGTGACGCCGGGCGGCATCGGTACACAGGGCGACGGTGACCGCGACGATCGTGGCGTGGAACCGGGCGGCGAGGACGCCGACGGCGACCCGGGCGTGCAGTCCCTCCACCAGCGCCCGCAGCGTCGGCCGCGGGTCGTAGACGAGCAGGCCGCCATGACCGACGATCCGCCAGGGCAGCTCGACAGCGCGGGCGTGCCCAGTGGCTGCCGGGTCCGGCGTGCTGACCCCGGGCGTTCCGGCCGCCAGCGCGGCGGCTTCCACCGCGGCGGCGGCCTCACCTTCATAGGTCACCTCGTCGCACAGGCCGAGCAGCGCCGCGACGGCGTCGAACAGCCGCCCCGCGCTGGAGGCGACGGGGCAGTTGACGCCGCGTTCGATCATCCGGGCGGCCACGGACACCTCACGATCGGTCAACCGGTCCAGGAACGGCGCGGCCAGGCGCCGGTCTGTCGCCGAGGGGCCGATGGCCGGCAGGCCGCCGAGCGGTTCCGCGCCGAACAGGTAGCCCAGCGCCACCCGGGCGGGACGGCGCAGCGCCGCGGTACCACCGGGCAACGGTGCCCGGCCGAACCGGGCCACCCGCCGATAGGAGACGAGGTCCGCGACCAGCACCTCACCGCCCCACAGGGTGCCGTCGTCGCCGAGCCCCAGGCCGTCGTAGGCGACGCCGATGAACCGCCCGGTGACACCGTGCTCGGCGGCGCAGGACGCCACGTGCGCATGGTGGTGCTGCACGGCCACGCGCGGCCGCGCGCCGCTCATCATCGCGTACCGGCTGGAAAGCGCGTACTGGGTGGAAAGATAGCCGGGGTGCGGATCGTGGGCGATGACGCGCGGGGTGATGCCGGTCATCGCGCACAGGTGCGCGAGAGTGCGTTCAAACGCCACCAGCGTGGGCTGCTGGGAAAGGTCGCCCGTATGCGGCCCGACGACGGCGGTCGTCCCCTCGGCCAGGGTGAACGTGTGTTTGAGCTGCGCGCCGACGGCGAGCAGCGGCTCGCCGGCAGCGATGGGGAGCCGCAGCGGCCGCGGCGCGTACCCGCGAGCGCGCCGGATCATCGACCCACGCCCCGCGACAGCCCGGACGACGGAGTCATCGTAAGGGGAGCGGATGGCCCGGTCGTGGCTCAGGAACCCGTCGGCCACGGTGGCGAGACGGTCCCGGGCCTCGGCGTCGTCGATCACGATCGGTTCGCCCGAGGAGTTCCCGCTGGTGACGACGAGCGGTCTGCCCAGCTCGCCGAGGAGCAGCTGGTGCAGGGGGGTGACGGGCAGGAACAGCCCGAGCCGTGGGGCGCCCGCCCCGACCGCGCCCGCGAGAACACCATCGTGGGCGCGCCGCAGCAGCACCACCGGCCGTGCGACCGATGTCAACAGGCCCGCCTCCACCGTGTCGATGTCGGCCAGTGCCCGCGCCGCGTCCAGATCGGTCACCATGACCGCGAACGGCTTGGTTGGACGGTGCTTGCGTGCCCGCAGCCGGGCGACGGCCGCGCCGTTGGTCGCGTCACACACGAGCTGGTAGCCGCCCAGCCCCTTGAGCGCCACGGTGCCGCCACTGTCGATCATCGCGACAGCGGCGGCCAGTGCGGCCAGCGTGGCCGTGCCGCCTGTCGACGCGGCTGGCTGGGGATCCGTCCGCGGGCCCCGGCCGCCGGCCGGCGACCACCAGGCGAGTTGGGGGCCGCAGGCCGGACACGCGATCGGCTCGGCGTGGAACCGCCGGTCGCCCGGGTCGGTGTACTCGCGGGCGCAGTCGTCGCACAGGGGGAAGGCCCGCATCGTCGTGCGCGCGCGGTCGTACGGGAGGGTGTCGACGATCGTGGCCCGGGGGCCGCAGTCGGCGCAGTTGACAAAGGGGTACCGGTACCGGCGGTCGTTCGGGTCGAACAGTTCGGCCAGGCAGGCCTCGCAGGTGGCGACGTCGGCGGGCACCTCGCGGACATGGCTGGCCGATGCCGATGCAGGGGCCGACACCGATGCCGGCGCGGCCGGCCGGCTGACCGACGGCCCGACCCGGAATCCCGAGCGCGGGCGCGGAATCGGGGTGGACAGTTCGGTGACACAGACGTCGCGTACCCGGGCCAGCGGTGGGGCGTCCGTGCGCAGCCGGGACGCGAGAGCGGCGAGCGCTCCGGGTGGGCCGGCCGCCTCGATCACGACCCGGCCGTCGTCGTTGCGCACCCAGCCGTCCAGCCCGAGGCTGGTGCCCAGACGGTAGACGAACGGACGGAAACCGACCCCCTGCACGGTCCCGTGGACCTCAAGCCGGTGTGCCACCCGCTCGCGCCGTCCGGCGGTGTCGTCAGGCCGGATCATGACCGTAAGTCTTGCCGCCGAGCGTCATGGCGGGCAAGGGACCAGCGACCCGCCGCCGGCTCCCGCAGGGCCCGCGGCGGGTGCTTCCTTCAGCCCGCCGGCCCCGCGAAAAGAGCCGTGCTCGGACAGTCTTCGGTCGCCTGGCCGAGCGGAGCGCGCAAATCCCGCCACGGTCTGCCCTAGCGTTTCGTTGCGCGAAGTGTCCGGCCGCTGTTGTCAAGCGCTGTTGTCAAGCGTTGTTCCCGAGCGCGCCGGGCAGCTGACGTCCCGTCGAGGCGATGTGGGAGGCAAGCCGTGAACAGCAGCTGCGGGACGGTCGGGCAGGGTGAGGCGCACGGGGTGTCGCCACCGGGCGGTGCTGCCCGGCAGCGGGCAGCGGACGGCAGCCTGTCCGCGCGGCTCGCCGAGGCCGGGGTGGCGCGGCGGTCGATCCTGAAGTTCTGCGCGGGGGTCGTCGCGACCCTCGCGCTGCCGCCCCAGCTCGCTCCCCAGGTCGCGGCGGCGCTGGACAGGATCGACCGGCCTGCTGTCGTGTGGCTGGAGTTCCAGGACTGTGCCGGTGACAGCGAAGCGTTCCTACGCTCGCGCAATCCATCCGTCGCGGACCTGATCCTGGGAATGATTTCGCTCGACTACCACGAGACGTTGATGGCGGCGGCCGGCGCCGACGCCGAGGACGCCCGGGACAAGGCCGTGGCGCGGGGCGGGCACCTGGTCGTGGTCGAGGGCTCCGTGCCCACCGGCATCCCGGGGTCGTGCACGGTCGGGGGCCGATCGGCCGAGGAGATACTCAGGAGCGCTGCCCGCGGCGCGGCCGGGATCATCAACGTCGGCACCTGCTCGGCGTTCGGTGGGATCCCCGCCGCCGGCCCCAACCCGACCGGCGCGGTCCGGGTGGAAGACGTCGTCGGCGGGGTCGAGGTCGTCAACCTGACCGGTTGTCCGGTCAACGCCGACAACCTCACCGCGACGATCGTCCACTATCTGACGTTCGGGCAGTTCCCGGCCCGGGACGGCTTCGGCCGCCCGCTGTTCGCCTACGGGCAGCGCATCCACGACACCTGCGCGCGCCGGGGCCACTTCGACGCCGGCCAGTTCGCGCAGTCCTGGGGCGACGACGGCCATCGCAGGGGCTGGTGCCTGTACCGGCTCGGCTGCAAGGGGCCGGCCACATTCCACAACTGCCCGAGCGTTCGTTACAACGGGGGGACGTCCTGGCCGGTGGCGGCCGGGCACGGTTGTGTGGGCTGTTCCGAGCCTGGTTTCTGGGACACGATGTCGCCGTTCTACGACCGGCTGCCGCATGTCGCGACGCGGGACTTCAGCCTCACGGCGGACAGGATCGGTCTGGGTGTCCTCGCGGCGACCGCGACTGGATTCGCGGCGCACGGGGTCGGTAAGGTCATCCAGCACCGCATGGCCGCGTCTCACACGACCAAGGACGGCCAGGACGCGGCTGGGCCCGCTGAGCCCGCTGACGACAGAGGCGGGCAGGCGACATGAGCCGGTTGGTCATCGACCCGGTGACCCGGATCGAGGGTCATCTGCGTGTCGAGGTAGCGGTGGACGGTGGCCGCGTCACCGAGGCGTACGCCTCATCGACGATGTGGCGCGGCATCGAGACCATCGTCGAGGGCCGGGATCCCCGGGACGCCTGGCTGTTCGCGCAGCGGATCTGCGGTGTCTGCACCACCGTGCACGCGCTGGCCTCGGTGCGGGCTGTCGAGGACGCGGTCGGTGCGGTCCCACCGCGCAACGCCCGGCTGCTGCGTGAGATCATCGCCGCGGCGCTGTTCGTTCATGATCATGTCGTGCACTTCTACCATCTGCAGGCGCTGGACTGGATCGACCCGACCGCGGCGCTGAAGGCCGACCCCGCGCGCGCCGCGGCGCTCGCCCAGTCCAGCTCGGACTATCCGCGCTCGACGGCGAAGCTGTTCGCCGCGGTACAGGCCCGGCTGGGCGCGTTCCTGGCGAGCGGGAACATCGGCCCGTTCACGAACGGGTACTGGGGGCATCCCGCGTACCGGCTCAGTCCGGAGCTGAACCTGGTGGCGTTCAGCCACTATCTCGACGCGCTGGACTTCCAGCGGGACTACGTCCGGGTGCACGCGCTGCTCGGCGGCAAGAACCCGCATCCGCAGACCTATGTCGTCGGCGGTATGGCGTCCCCGATCGATCTGGCGAGCCAGGAGGCAATCAACGACAACACGCTGACCGAGCTCGCCCAGCTGCTGGCGCGGGGGCTGGACTTCGTCGAGAAGGTGTTCCTGCCTGACCTGTACGCGATCGCGGCGGCTTATCCTGAATGGACGACGTACGGCGCGGGGCTGGGCTCGTACATGGTGTTCGGGGACTTCGCGCAGGCGCCGCAGCCCAAGGGCCGGCCACAGGCCGGCGGTCTGTTCCCCGGCGGGGTCATCCGCGACGCCCACCCGCGCGGGGGCACGCTGACGGTCGAACCGTTCGACCCGTCCCACATCGCCGAGTCCGTCGCCCACTCGTGGTTCCGTTACGACGGCTCCGGCGGGCCCACAGCCACAGGTACCGGCGCCGCGCTCGCCCCGTGGCAGGGCCAGACCACGCCGGACTACACCGGCCCCGAGCCGCCCTTCTCCCAGCTCGACGTCGGCGGGAAGTACTCGTGGCTGAAGGCACCGCGCTACGACGGGATCGCGGTGGAGGTCGGCCCGCTGGCCCGCATGCTCGTCGGCTACGCATCGGGCGACGCCCGCATCCAGCCGCTCGTGCGGGACGCGCTGGACGGGCTGCGGCTGGCGCCCACGGCGTTGATGTCAACCCTCGGCCGGGTGCTGGCCCGGGGCCTGGAGACGAAGCTGATGGCACAGTACTCCCTGGAACTCCTCGACCGGCTGCGGGCGAACGTCGGCTCGGGGGACCTGACGATCGCGGACACCGGGAAGTGGCATCCCTCGACGTGGCCGGCCGGGCGGGCCCGCGGCGTCGGCTTCCACGAGGCACCCAGGGGATCGCTGTCGCACTGGGTCGTCATCGACGGCGAACGGATCAGCAACTACCAGGCGGTGGTACCCACGACCTGGAACGCCAGCCCCCGCGATGAGCGGGGTAATCCAGGTGCCTACGAGTCGGCCCTGGTCGGCACCCCTGTCGTCGATCCGCGGCGGCCACTGGAGGTGCTGCGGACACTGCACTCGTTCGATCCCTGCATGGCCTGCGCGGCGCATGTGTACGACGCGGACGGCCGCGACATCGTCGAGGTGCGGGTCCAGTGAGCGCCGCCGTGCCGGACAAGGCGGTGTCGGGGGAAGCCGTGCCGCGGGCGTGCCCGGAGCAGGCCTTCGTGCGGGTGCGGGTCTGGGATCTGCCGGTACGTGTCGTGCACTGGCTGCTCGTCCTGGCGTTGGTGGTGCTCAGCGTGACGGGTTTCCTGATCGGGAACCCGCAGCTGCGCCTCGGCGGCGACGCTTACTGGGTCACCTGGGTGCGAACGGTCCACGAGATCACCGCGTTTGTCTTCATCGACCTGATCCTCGCGCGGGTCGCCTGGCACGTCCTGTCACCCAACCGCTGGTCGCGGTGGACGGAGTGGATCCCCAGCACCCGTGAACGCCGACGCCTGATCATCCCGTCGCTGCGTTTCTATCTGTTCATCGACCGTGAGGCGCCCGAGGTCGTCGGTCACAACCCGCTCGCCGGTATGACCTACGCCGTGCTCTACACGATGTTCGCCGCCGAGATTTTCACCGGAGTCGCGCTGTGGGGTGTGGAAGGCAGGAGCTGGGCCGCCTTTCTCACCGGCTGGGTGTTCCAGCTGGTCTCGTTGCCGACGATCCGGCTCATCCACCATATGATCATGTGGCTGACCTGGGGATTCATGATCCACCATCTGTACAGTGCCATGCTGGTCGACCGGGTCGAGGGGACGGGTGTGATCTCCTCGATCTTCTCCGGATCCAAGTTCCTGCCGAAGGAGCGGCTATGACCGGGGCTGCGACCGGGGTGATGGCAGCCGGCGCCGAGGTGGTGGCGCCTGTTCTGGTCCTGGGTATCGGCAACGAGCTGTTGGGTGACGACGGCGTCGGCGTGGTCGCGGCCCGGCGGCTGGGAGCCGTCCCCGTCCCGGGCGTGGAGGTGCTCGACGGCGGGACGCTCGGGCTCATGCTCATGCCCTACCTGGCCGGCCGCCGGGCGGTGCTCATCCTCGACGCGGTGGCGAGCGCGCAGGGCCGGCCGGGTGATGTGATCGTCATCGGGGACGGCGACGTGCGGCGCGGCCACGGGGTGCGCGCGAGCGCGCACGACGTCGGTCTCGTGGACGCCCTGTCCGCGGCGGAGCTCGCGGGCTGCGCTCCCCAGCACGTCGCGCTGGTCGGCGTCGTGCCCGAGTCCATCGCGGACCGCTGGGGGCTGAGTCCGTTGATCGACTCCAGCGTCACGGAGATGGTGGCCGCGGCCCGGAGCATCCTGGCCGGTTGGGGAGTGACAGATCGGGGAGCGCAGGTGCCCACAGATGCATGAGGCCGGTCTCGCGCGGGCGGCGGTCGCCGCGCTCGTCGACGCGAGCGCGGGAGCACGGGTACGGACGGTGGTGCTCGCGATCGGCGGCGGCGTCGACATCGACGCCGCCGCCGCGGCCTGGCACGGTGCGGCCACCGGCACCTGTCTCGAAGCCAGCCACGTGGAATGGCGCAACGCGGCCGACCGGCTGCGCTGCTTCGCCTGCGGCTGTGAGTACGACGGCGGACGTCTCGATCCGTGCCCGTCCTGCGGCGGCAACGGGATCGTCATCGCGGCAGCGGACGAGCTGGCCGTCGTCGACTGGATGAGCTGACCGCGCCGGCCACGAGCCGAGCCGATGATCAGCAGGGCTGGTGTCAATGCCAGGCTTGGATCAGATCGGCCGGCCCCCAGTGCGCCGCGAGGGGGAGGCTGTCGGCGACGCCGCGGCGGGAGACCGCCACCAGGGGTGTTCCAGGCTCGACGCCGGGGACGGCGAGCATGTCGCGGACAAGGCTGTCGTAGTCACGCCGCCCAAAGGGCTGGTTCTCCAGCCATGTGATGGAACCCAGGAAGTGGACCTTCCCCGCGGCGGGTGCGCGGTCGGCACCGACGATGTCGATCTCGGGATTGTTCTGGCGGTTCCACCAGCCGCCGATCGCTTCGGTGCCGGGCCAGGCCTCGTCCGGTAGCAGCCGAAGAAGGGCTTCTCGGACGACCGGTTCGACGGCCCGGCCACGCCAGGTGGTCCACGAACGTTCGATACGGGTGAGGACGACATCACCGCGGCCCCGCTCCACCAGCGGAATGCCACGGTCGAGAAAAGTCAGCCAGAACCGGAGGTAGGGGTCCGCGATCCGGTAACGCTTGTTCTTCGTGTCGGGCCGGCTGGACAGCGGGCTGTCGGCCGCGACGACCTGCTTGTCGAGCAGCATGGTCAGGATGGGGGACAGCGTGCCCGACGCCAGCGGGCTCGCTCCGCCGGCCGCAGTGGCGATCGCGGTGAAAGTACGTTCTCCGCTGCCGAGCGCCGCCAGCACGGCGCGGGCCTGGGAGGCTTCGGGAAACTCCCCGAGCAGCGTGAGCTCACCCGCCATGAGCAGCGGGGACAGCGGGTTGGCGAGCGCTTGGCGGAGGTAGTCGTCACGGCTCATCCCGCCCTGCCATGCCTGGACAACCTCGGGAAAACCGCCGGTGATCAGTAGTGCGTCCATTGCGTCGCCGGCCGGCAGCCCGGTGATGGACTGGACGTCGGCCAGGTGCAGTGGCCGGACGATCATTGTTGCCGCCCGTCCGAAGAACGGGCGGCCGTAGTGCCCCAGCGCCTCCATGACGGACATGTCACTGCCCACGAGGAGGAGCAGGACGGGCTTCGCGGACAGGTGGCGGTCCCACACCGTCTGCAACGCGCCCTCGAACTCACGGTCCTGCTCGACCAGCCATGGCACCTCGTCGATCACCGCGATGCTGGGTGTGGCGTCGGGGACGGCGACGGCGAGAGCGCGCAGGGCGTGGTTCCAGTCGGCCGTGCCCATGCCCGCGGCGAGTTCCGCGCCGGGCAGGGCGGACTGGGCCAGTGTCTCGGTGAAGTCGGTCCGTTCCGCGATGGGATTGCGGCCCCGCGTCGCCTGGAAGATCACATACGGTACGCCCGAACGATCGCAGAACTCCTGGGCCAGCCGGGACTTCCCCACTCGACGCCGGCCAGTCATGATCAGTGCGCGTCCGCGGGTGCCGCCCTGGCCGGTTGCCACCTGCCGGAGCTGGCCGTCCAGGAGATCGATGTCGGACGTCCTGCCGCTGAATTCCACGGTGCTGCTCCCCGCTCAACATAGATCGCTTCTTACTTAGGGAGCGCAGAAAAATAACACGTAGAGTCCCGGAACGGCGTCCGTTGGTGTGTTATG
>NZ_CAKJTO010000017.1:0-56553 GCF_917627405.1 Protofrankia sp. Cj5 | reverse complement strand
TTTGAGTCCACGGCGGCCGGCACGCTCACCTGGCTGCCCAACGTCGGTGACACGGTGGACCGGGGCCATGCCCTGCTGCGCGCCGATGAGCAGCCGGTCGTGCTGCTCATCGGCGACCTGCCCATGTACCGCCCGCTCGCGCTCGACACGGTCGGCAACGATGTCAGGCAGTTCGAGACCAACCTACAGGCACTCGGGTACACCGGCTTCACGGTCGACCAGCGGTACACCGCCGAGACCGCGGCCGCGGTCAAGCGCTGGCAGCGGGACCTGGGCCGGCCGCAGACCGGCACGGTGGACGTCGCCGCGGTCATCTACCTGCCCGGACCGGTCCGGGTCGCCAGCCGGGTGGCCCGGCTCGGCGCGGCCTCGACCGGCCAGCTGCTCACCTACACCGGCACGACCAAGGTGGTGACCGCCCAGGTCCCGGCGCAGAACACGGCGTGGGCGGTCAAGGGCGCCACCGTGGACATCGTGCCGCCGGCCGGGGCTGCCGTACCCGGCGTGGTGGCGGACATCAGCACGCAGGTGAGCACCCAGCCCAGCGGCGACGATGTGAACGCCCCGGCCGGCGGCGGTGCCCAGCAGGCCACCGTGGCGGTCACTGTCACCATCGCGAACCAGGACGCGCTCAACGGGCTGGACCGGGCGCCGGTGAAGGTGCGGCGTGTGCTGGAGCGGCGGGAGAACGTGCTGACGGTACCGGTCATCGCGGTGCTCGCGCCGATCGAGGGAGGGTATGCCCTGGAGATCGTCGACGGCGGCCACAGCCGGGTGCTGCCGGTGCGGACCGGGCTGTTCGCGGACGGCCAGGTGGAGGTCAGCGGCGCTGGCATCGACGCCGGTATGACGGTGAAGGTAGCGGCGTGAACCCGGCTGCGGTGGTCCGGATGCGCGATGTGTCCAAGATGTACCCGGGCGGGGTCGCCGCGCTCCGCAACGTCGATCTGACTATTCACAGCGGGGAGATGGTGGCCGTCGTCGGCCGGTCCGGTTCCGGGAAGTCGACGATGCTCCATATCATGGGTACCCTCGACCGGCCGTCCAGCGGCAGCGTGTACCTGGACGGACACGATGTGGCGGCCCTGCCCGACCGCCGGCTGTCCGCACTGCGGGCGCGCCGCATCGGCTTCGTCTTCCAGAACTTCCACCTCGCCGACGGTGTGCCGTGCCTGGACAACGTGGCGGACGGGCTGCTCTACGCCGGCGTCCCGATCCGCGAGCGTCGCCGGCGTGCCGAGACGGCGCTGGACCGCGTCGGGCTCGGCCACCGGCTCCGGCACCGGCCGCACGAGCTCTCCGGCGGTGAGCGGCAGCGGGTCGCTATCGCCCGCGCCGTGGTCGGTGCCCCCGCGCTGCTGCTGACGGACGAGCCGACCGGCAACCTGGACACCGGCTCAGGCGCCGCTGTGCTGGACATCCTGTATGAACTTCACACGGCCGGCACCACCGTCGTGGTCATCACCCACGACCGGGAGATCGCTGACCGGCTGCCACGCCAGGTGCGCCTTCGTGACGGGCAGGTGGTCTGATGGCCGGCGCCCTGCCCGCCGCCACCCGCCTCGGCCTGGCCGACACGCTCCGGGCCGGTTCCGCCGGCCTGCGTTCCCGCCCGCTGCGGGTGGGGCTCGCGACCCTGGGCATCTCGCTCGGGATCGCGGCGCTGGTCGCGGTCCTCGGCGTCTCGTCGTCCAGCCGCGCTGATCTGGACCGTCGGCTGGACCAGCTCGGCACCAACCTGCTCACCGTCGTGCCCGGCCAGACCGTGCTGGGGGAAGGAGCCGAGCTGCCGGCCGAGTCGGTGCGGATGACGGCCCGGATAGCCCCGGTGTATTCGGTGTCGGCGACCGGGCGGATCAACGCCTCGGTCTACCGCAACGACCACATCGACGTGGGCGACACCGGCGCCATCGCGGTGCTGGCCGCCCAGCCGGGACTGCTGGGCACAGTCGGCGGCGGTGTCGCCGAGGGGCGCTGGTTCAGCCGCGCGACCTCGATCCTCCCCGCTGTCGTCCTCGGCGCCCGAGCCGCGCGGGAACTCCAGGTCCACCTGCCCGGCACCCGGGTCTGGCTGGGCGGCCAGTGGTTCGGCCTGGCCGGCGTGCTCGAGCCCGTCCCGCTCGCCCCCGAACTGGACAACGCGGCCCTGGTTGGATGGACCGCCGCGCAGACGGCTCTCGGCTTCAACGGCCACCCCACGACGCTCTACACCCGATCGGCGGCGCCCGAGGTGGAGGCTGTCCGTTCGGTGCTGCCAGCCACCGTGAACCCGCAAAGCCCGTACGAGGTCCGGGTCTCCCGTCCCTCCGAGGCGCTTGCCGCCCAGCGCGTCACCCACCGCACGCTCGACGGTCTCCTCCTCGGGCTCGGCGCGGTAGCCCTCGTGGTCGGCGGGGTCGGCGTGGCCAACACCATGGTCATTTCCGTCCTGGAGCGGCGTGGTGAGATCGGCCTGCGTCGGGCCCTCGGTGCCACCCGGGGACAAATCCGCCTGCAGTTCCTCATGGAATCGCTGCTGTTGGCCGGCCTCGGCGGCGTCGGTGGTGTGATCATTGGTGTGCTCGCCACGGGCGGGTACGCGCTCACGCAGCACTGGCCGGTGGTCATTCCGCTGGCCGCCTGGCTAGGTGGCGTGCTTGTCACGCTGCCGGTCGGCGCGGTCGCGGGTCTCTATCCCGCCATCCGCGCCGCCCGCCTCACTCCGGTCGCCGCGCTGACCACGCCATGACAGGAGCTTTTTCGGTTGATCCTCCGGTTGGTCCGGGCGGGTGCCCGGCCGGGAGCGCCGCCGGGCTGCCCACGGCCCGTCGCATCGCCGCGACGGCGCCCGGACACCGGCTCCGCGCCCTGGCGGGACCCATACCGGTTGACGCCGGCGATCACTGCGCAAGGATGCTGTTCCGTGCGGATCGGATTCCTTGTTGAACAGATGCTGGCACCGGTGCCGGGTGGGACCGGGCGGTACTCGGCGGAACTCGCCGCCGCGCTCGCCCGGACAGCGCGGCCGGGTGACGTGGTCATCAGCTGGTGCGCCTGGCGGGGCAGCCTCGAAGCGGACAGCGCGGCCGTGCCGGGTGTGGTCGGTCCCATCCGGTTACCGCTGCCCCGGCGGGGGCTTGCCGCCGCCTGGCCGCGCGGCCACGGGCCGGCACCGAGCGGCGTGGGCGTGGTGCACGCCCCGACGCTGCTCGTCCCGCCCCGGCGGGACGGGGTGGGGCTCGTGGTCACGATCCACGACGCGGTGCCGTGGACCCATCCGCACACCCTGACCCCGCACGGGGCGCGGTGGCACCGGCAGATGGGTGAGCGCGCGGCTCGCCGGGCCGACGCCGTGATCGTGCCGACCAGGGCCGTCGCCGCCGACCTCCAGCTACATCTGGCGATCCCGGACGACCGGCTGCACGTCATCGGCGAGGGGGTGGCCGACGCGGTCAGGACCGTCCCGGCGGACGCGGACGCTCGCGCGGCCCGGCTCGGTCTGCCCACCGGCGGGTATCTGCTCACCCTGGCCACCCTCGAGCCGCGCAAGGGCCTGGACACCGCGCTGGCCGCGCTGGCCGAGCCCACCGCGCCCGGCCTGCCGCTGGTACACGTCGGTTCACCGGGCTGGGGCGGGCTGGACCTGCGGGCCGAAGCCCAGCGGGCGGGCCTCGACAGCGGCCGGGTGCACCCGCTTGGGCGCCTTGACGACCCCGACCTTGCCGTCGTCCTGTCGCGGGCCACGGCGCTGCTCGCGCCCAGCCGGTCGGAGGGGTTCGGGCTGCCGGTCCTCGAGGCGATGGCCCATGGCGTCCCCGCGGTCGTCTCCGACATACCCGCCTTCGCGGAGATCGGTGGGGACGCCGTGGTCACCGTGCCGGTGGCGGACCCGGCGGCGCTCGCCCAAGCGACCGCCGCCGTGGTCGCGGACGACGGCCTGCGGCGTGGGCTGGCTGTGGCCGGACGGGCGAGAGCAGCCGCTTTTAGTTGGAATGGGGCGGCAGAGACCGTCTGGTCCCTCTACCGTCAACTTACCGACTCCCGGGCCTTGACCACCAAGGATCGGGGGCCGGCGTAGTCTTGCCAGCGGGCCGAAGATGGCGCAATCGTGGATCTTCCAGCGTTGTCGGTGGCCCTAAGGAACCTAGTAGGCCAAAGACCGTGCGGGCGTGATCTTTCGTGCGGCTGGAGGCCCTGAGGGAGCTAGCGGTGAGAAACATGCCGCCAGTCGGAAGGAGCGCCGTGTCTCCCCGGGTGCTCGTCGACGCAACCGCGGTTCCAGCCGATCGCGGCGGCGTCGGTCGCTATGTCGACGGGCTGGTGGCTGCCCTGGACGCGGCAGGCGCCGACCTGGCTCTCGTCTGCCAACGGTCCGACTATGAACGGTACGGCCGGTTGGCCCCGCACACGGACGTGGTGCCGGGGCCGGCCGCGATCGCCCACCGGCCGGCCCGTCTCGCCTGGGAGCAGACCGGCCTGCCGCTGGTCGCCCACCAGGTGGGGGCGCAGGTCATCCATTCGCCGCATTACACTATGCCACTGCGTACTTCCCAGCCCGTGTGCGTGACCATCCATGACGTCACCTTCTTCACGGAGGCGGAGATGCACACCGCCGTGAAGGGGACATTCTTCCGCTCGGCGATGCGCACGGCCGTCCGCAAGGCCAAGAGAATCATCGTTCCGTCCAAGGCCACCCGGGACGAGCTCATCCGGGTCCTGGACAGTGACTCGACGGCGACGGACGTCGCCTACCACGGTGTGGACACATCGACCTTCCATCCGCCCACGGAGGAGGACAAGCGCCGCGTCCGCCTCCGGCTCGGCCTGGCTGACAGCCGGTATGTCGCTTTCCTCGGCATGCTCGAGCCCCGCAAGAACGTGCCGAACCTGATCCGCGGCTGGGCCGAGGCTGTCCACGGGCGTGCGGACGCGCCCGCGCTGGTGCTTGCCGGCGGCTCGGGCTGGGACGACGACGTGGATGCCGCGGTCGCTTCGGTGCCGTCCCACCTGAAGGTCATCCGGCCGGGCTACCTGCGTTTCTCCGACCTCCCCGGCTACCTGGGCGGGGCGTTGCTGGTCGCCTACCCGTCCCATGGGGAGGGTTTCGGGCTGCCCGTGCTGGAGGCCATGGCCTGCGGCGCGCCGGTACTGACGACTCCGCGGCTCTCCCTGCCCGAGGTGGGCGGCGACGCGGTCGCCTACACGCAGCCGGACATCGACTCGATCGCCCACGAGATGGGCGCGTTGCTCGACGACGCCCAGCGGCGCGGGGCGCTGGCGCGGGCCGGGCTCGCCCGCGCCAGGGAGTTCACCTGGGCGGCGAGCGCCGAGACGCATCTGGCGAGCTACGCGCGGGCAGCCGCTGACACCTGACCAGGCGGCCCTGGCCGGCCGGCCGGCCAGGGCCCGCACAGCCTGCCCCGATGCCCGACCCCGATGCCTGGCCCGGGAACGCCGATGGCATCCTGGCCCGAGCGGAACGTTCTCACATACACAGGGTGGGCGGGCGGGGATGATGAAGGCGGGCTGGTGAACGTGCGGGACGCGGCAGCTTCGGCACGTTCACACGATCAGCGGGGCGAGCGGCCGGAGCCTGCCGCCACCGAACCGGAGATTCGTGTCGTGGTCGTGGGCTACCACTCCGGTGAGGTGCTCGGTCCGTTCATGGACTCCCTGACCAAGGCCACGGCAAGGTCCTACGAGGTGGTTGTCGTGGACAACTCGCCGGTGCTGGATGAGGGCACGGCCAGGGTGGCCGAGCGCGGCGAGGTCCGGCTGGTGCGCGCTGGGAGCAACCTCGGGTACGGCAGCGCGGCCAACCGGGGTGCGGCCGGTGCCGGTGCGCCGTGGCTGGTGGTGGCCAACGCCGACATCGCGTTCACGCCTGGATCGCTCGATGAGCTTCTGGACGCGTCGGGCCGCTGGCCGGGAGCGGGGGCCTTCGGTCCGGCGATCACGAACCCGGGAGGTGTGCTCTACCCGTCCGCCCGCGAGCTTCCCTCGCTGGGGCGCGGGATCGGCCACGCCCTGCTCGGCTGGTGCTGGCCGGCGAACCCGTGGACGACGGCCTACCGCCGGGACCGGGCCACCCCGGTCGAGACGACCGCCGGCTGGCTGTCGGGGTCGTGCCAGCTGCTGCGGCGGCAGGCGTTCGAGGCGGTCGACGGCTTCGACGAGGCGTACTTCATGTTCATGGAGGATGTGGATCTGGGCCGCCGCCTCGGCCTGCTCGGCTGGCAGCTGGTCTACGTCCCCACCGCCGTCGTCGAGCATCTGGGCGGTCATTCCACGAAGCGCACCTCGCGACGGATGGTGATCGCGCATCATCGCAGCATGCTCCGCTACCTGTCCCGGCAGTACCCGTCGCGGCGTTACCTGCCGTTGCGGCTCGCTATCGGGGTGGGCCTGGGGCTGCGGCTGCTCCTCGCGCTCGCGCTCGCGGACGACAGCGCGGGAGCCCGGGTGACCCGGTCCGCTGCCGAGCTGCCGGCCAGCCGCCGCCCCAGCGCGGGCCACTGAGAGCGCGGACGGCTGAGAGCGCGGCCGAGAACGACCGCGAGGATCGGGCGGGCCGCCGTCCGCTGGGGACTGGCAGGGGGACGCTGACAGGCCGCCGTGCTGTGGATCACTGTCGCGGGATCAGCTCGCTCAGCCGGCCGGCCACGACGGAGATCATGGCGCTGGACAGACGCGGCGCCGCGGCCACATCGTCGACGACGGCGCGGACCCGGTCGGCCCGTGCCCCGGTCGCGATTCTGTCGATGGCCGCGTCCAGGTCGAACTCGGGCGTGGCCATGGCCGCCTCGGTCAGCGCCGACCGGGCACGGGCGACGTCCGCCCGCAGGGTCGCCGCGGCGATGTGCTCCCAGTACGACTGGCCCGGCAGCTGCGCGCCCCGGCCGATGAGGTGCGCGAGGCCCAGGCGTCCCAGGCCGAGCCGTGTCCCGATGGCCGTGTAGGCGTGCAGCACGTCACTTGGTTCCAGGTCGTTGCGCAGGGCGATGTCGACGATGTCGAGCGCCGGGCTCATCGCGTCGAGCCACGCGACGCGCTCGGCGAGGCGCGCGGGCAGGCCACGCTCGTAGAGCTGTTCGGCCAGCCGCAGGATGCCGGCCAGCTCCTGATCGGACCCGGCCGTGGCGAGCACCGATGGCAGGGCCGCCGTCACCTCCCGCATCCCGTCGGCGTATCGGGTGATCTCCGCCGCGATGTCCAGCGGCGACCGGCGGGCCCGCAGCAGCCACAGCGCGGATTCCTCCTGGACGAAGTGGCAGTGCAGCAGCGCCTCGGCGGTGGGATCGGTGGAGCCCACGGCCGGGCGTGCCCGGCTGCCGCCGTCTCCGAGGCAGTGGGTGTCCATGGCCGCCCAGATGTCGGTCAGGCCGAGCAGCTCCCGGGTGATGACGAAGGCCCGGGTGCCCTGGACGGTGTCCGCGCCGGTCAGTTCACGCAGCCGGTGGAGGAAGCCTGCGCCGACCCGGTCGATGACCGAGTTGGCGAGCTGGGAGGCTATGATCTCCCGCCGCAGAGGGTGCCGGCCGAAGTGCTCCCGCAGCAGCTCCCGCAGTGACGCCGGCAGGTAGGTGTCCAGGGTGGGCCCGCCGACCGGCTCGTCGGGCAGGCTCGACGCCAGCAGCGACCGGGCGACCATCCGCTTGGCGTAGGCGTGCAGGACGGCGATCTCCGGTCGGGTGTAGGTGCGTCCCGCCGCAAGCCGGGCGTCGAGCTCCTCGGCGTCTGGCAGGCTCTCCACATCCGGGTCGATCTCGCCGGTCTCCACCAGATGGCTGATGAACCGCGACAGCCCGTCCGCCATGGACATGGCATGCCGTTCGGCCGCGCTCAGCGCCAGGGCCTGGCGGGCGGAGTCGGTCAGGACCGCTCGCGTGACGTCACCGGTGGCCGACACCAGCAGCCGCTCGCGATCGGCCCGGTCGATCGCTCCCTTGTTGATGGCCAGGTCAAGGCCAATCTTGATGTTGACCTCCCGATCGGAGCAGTTCACTCCGGCGGAGTTGTCCACGAAGTCGGTGTTGCAGCGTCCGCCGTGCATGGTGAACTCGACCCGGGCGGCGTCGGTGAGGCCGAGGTTCCCGCCCTCGGCCACGACCCGGGCGCGCAGCTCGGTCGCGTTGACTCGCATCCCGTCCCGGGCCTTGTCCCCGACCGCGCCGTGTTCCTGCGTGCTTGCCTTGACCCAGGTGCCGACACCGCCGTTCCACAGCAGGTCGACCGGTGCCCGCAGCACCGCCCGGACCAGGGCGTCGGCGGGCAGCGCGTCGTCGCCGACCCCCAGCAGCTCCCGTACCTGTTCGGTCAGCGCGATCTGTTTGGCCGACAGCGCGAACACGCCACCGCCGGCCGACAGCACCGACCGGTCGTAGTCGTCCCAGCTGCTCCCGGGCAGCGCCGCGAGGCGTTCGCGCTCGGTGAATGAGCGGGCCGGGTCGGGGGCGGGGTCCAGAAATATGTGTCGATGATCGAACGCGGCGACCAGCCGGATGTAGCGGGAGAGGAGCATGCCGTTACCGAAGACGTCCCCGGACATGTCACCGATGCCGACGACGGTGAGCGGTTCGCGGTCGGCGTCCACGCCCAGCTCGGCGAAGTGACGGCGGACGGATTCCCAGGCACCCCGGGCGGTGATGCCCAGCGCCTTGTGGTCGTACCCGCTGCGGCCACCCGAGGCGAAGGCGTCGCCGAGCCAGTAGCCGCTCGACGCCGCCACCTCGTTGGCGAGGTCGGAGAAGCGTGCGGTGCCCTTGTCCGCCGCGACCACCAGGTAGCTGTCCGGCTCGTCCCGGCTGACCAGGCCAGGCCTGCGGACGGTGACACCGCCGACCCGGTCGTCCACGAGCGCCAACAGCGCCCGCATGAACTCCGCGTAACAGGACCTGGCCAGCGCGGCCAGCTCGTGGGGGTCCGCCGGTGGACGCCGCAGGACGAAGCCGCCCTTGGCGCCGTCCGGCACGATGATGGCGTTCTTGACCCGCTGGGACTTCATCAGGCCGAGAATCTCGGTGCGCAGGTCCTCCTGGCGGTCGGACCACCGGATGCCGCCCCGGGCCAGCCGCGCCCCGCGAAGATGCAGCGCGTCGAACCGCCCGGAACTGACGAAGGTCTCCGCCTCGGGGACCGGCGGCGGCAGCCAGGGCAGCCCCGCTGACATGATCTTGATGGCGAGCGTGTCCGGCGCGTCCACCGTGAGTGCCTCGGGCTCGGGACGGCGGCCGGAGCCGGGAGACGCCGCCGGTGGGTAGAACGTCGTCCGCACAACCGCGAGGACGAGGTCGCGCAGCCGGCGCAGGACTGTGTCGTCGTTGATGCTGGTCACCCACGCCAGCGCGGCCTCCAGCCGGGCGTGCAGCCGGCTGCCGTGCGCGGGGCTTGCCCGCAGCGGGTCCAGCCGGGCATGGAACAGCGCGACGAGATCGTGCGCGTAGGACGGGTGGGCGGTCAGGATCCGGTGGGCGTAGCGGGTGCCCAACGACGTCCCGGCGAGGCGCAGGTAACGGAACATGGCCCGCAGCAACGCCACCTCCCGGGCGGTGAGGCCAGCGGTGAGGACGAGCGCGTCGAGGCTGTCGCTGTCGATGTCCCCGCGCGCGAGGCCCGCCAGGATGCCGCGCAGGCCGTCCATCTGCTTGATGGCGGCATCGGCGAGCTCCGGTGTGGTGCGCACGTGGTATTCGTCGAGGCTGGCTGTGCCGCCAAGCGGGTCCGGTTGCTTCGGCAGGCTGCGATGGGTTGTCGCGCGCAGGCCGAGGTTGGTCAGCACCGGTATGACGTCGGCTATGGGCGGCCCGTCGCCGTGCCAGGCGAGCCACACCGTGAGCGTGGCGGGACCGCTGCCGTCGGTGCGGGCGGCGGCGAAGCCCGGTTCTCTGCCGTCGGCAAGCGCGGCCATGGCCGTCTCGGCGCCCGGCCGGACGTTGCTGGAGGAGACCCGATAGTCGGCGGGCCACTGGCGCACCACGTCTTCAGCATCGCCAGTGCGGCCCGTCCGCGCATTCCGGCGGGCCGTCCGGGCTGGTGAGCGGGTGTCCGCGACCCGACGTCACCGCAGTGCCCCAACATCGTGCGTCGGGGCGCGGGGCCTCTGGGACACTCACGCTCTATGGACGCTGTGATGCTGGTCGGGGGACAGGGTAGTCGCCTGCGCCCACTGACGATGTCAGCACCGAAACCGATGCTTCCGGTCGCCGGCGTTCCGGTGACCGCCCACATGCTCGCCCGCGCGCGCGATGCCGGGATCACCCGCGTTGTCCTCGCCACCGCGTACCGGGCCGAAGTATTCGAAGAGTACTTCGGCGACGGCTCCGCGCATGGTCTGGAACTGGAGTACGTCACCGAGGCCGAGCCGCTGGGAACGGGCGGCGCGATCCGTAACGTCGTGTCGCGGCTGCGCGCCGCGCCGGGCGAGCCGGTGGTCGTCTTCAACGGCGACATCCTGTCCGGCCTGGACATCGTCGCGCTGGTGCGCCGTCACCGGGACACCGACGCGGCCGTCACCCTGCACCTGACCGAGGTTGGTGACCCGCGCGCGTTCGGCGTGGTCCCCACCGACGCCGACGGCCGGGTCACCCAGTTCCTGGAGAAGACACCCGACCCGCCGACCAACCGGATCAATGCCGGCTGCTACGTCTTCCGGCGGTCCGTGATCGACGGCATTCCGGCCGGCCGGCCGGTCTCGGTCGAGCGGGAGACCTTTCCAGGACTGCTGGCGTCCGGCGTTCTCGTGGCCGGTTATGTCGACAGCACCTACTGGCTCGATCTGGGCACTCCGGACGCGTTCATCCAGGGGTCGCGGGACCTGGTGACGGGGCGGATCGCCTCCTCCGCGCTGCCGGGACCGGTCGGTGATCAGCTGCTGTTGCCGGGTGCCTCCGTCGCCGGGGACGCCAAGATCAGTGGTGGCGCGGTGGTGGGCGCTGGCACGACGGTCGGTGCCGGCGCCACGGTGGACGGTGCGGTGCTCTTCGACGGAGCGGTCATCGGTGAGGGTGCTGTGGTGCGCGGGTCGGTGGTGGGCGCTGGCGCGGTCATCGGCGCGCGGGTGTCACTTGACGGGGTCATCGTGGGTGACGGCGCGCGGATCGAGCCCGGCAACGAGCTGCGGGCTGGCGTCCGGGTGTTCCCCGGTGCCGTTCTGGGGGCGGGCAGCATCCGCTTCAGTTCGGACCGCGCGTGAGCGCGGTGAGGCGGCGCCCGCCCGCTCCAGCCCGGCACCCCGGTCGCGTTCCGCTCAGCGCTGGTGACCCGACAACAGCGCCCGCGTCAGCGCCGCGTCACCGCGTCGCGGCGGCCGTGTCCGCTGGCGTGGGCGTGCCTGCTGAGGCAGGCGTGCCTGCTGAGCTGGGCGCGGTGGTCCCGGGACCCGGTCCGGTGGGCTGCCGCGCGCTGCCGGCGATGGTTGGGCTCAGGTCGAGCGGGCCACCGGCCGCACCGGACTCGGGTGCGGTGGGGGAGTCCCACACCGCACCGGCCGGGCTGGGGTTGGCATAGGTCCCCACGAACTCCTTGATGGCCGCCTCGGACACGACCGCGCACCGCTGGGTCCGGTCCCAGGCGGTCAGTACGAAGTGCTTGTTCTCGGTGAACTCGCCGCGTTCCCAGGGGACGGCGATGAACCGGTCACCGGCCGACTCCGCGGCGGCGCGCAGCGCGGTCACCTGGTCGTCGGGGAGTTTCGCGTCGTACCAGCCGATGACGAAGCCGTGTTCCAGGTTGTGGACGGCACGCTCGATCCGCAGGTTGGGAATGCGCTCGTAAAAACGGTAGGCGTCCGGCAGCGGGCTGGAATCGTGGTTACCCGATGACGGCGGCGCGACGGTGTAGTCGACGGTCTGGTTGGCCGCGACGTGGGTGCTGCCGTGGGAGGCGTCGTTGACGACGCCGGTGCATCCGGCCGCGGTCGCGGCCGTGCTCGCCCTGGTGACGTAACCGACCGAGCGGCTCTGGTCCTTCGCCCGGTTGTCCAGCAGCGCGTACACGATGATGCCGGCCAGTAGCGTCAATGCGGCCAGGCCACCGATTCCGTAGATCAGAAAGGAACGTCGGCGCTCCTGGCGCCGCTGTTCGCGCCGGAGCGTGTCGAGCCTCGCGTTGCGTTCCGCACTCTTTTTTCCCACAGCGCACGATCCTACGGAGGGCCGGCCGGCATCCACCCGGCTCGTCCGTCCTGGTAGGCCCCACCGGGGGGCGTACGGACCTCAGTTTCTGATCACTCGACTGGCGAACACCCAGCCGCGCCCGAAGATCCTCTAAAGCAACGCGGAGAGCATCGATTCCTTCGACTACCCCTACCTGCCGTTCTACGCCGGCACGGCCTACACAGCGCTCTCCAAGTCCGAGAAGGCGCGAACCTTCGCCCAGCAGGCGGTGACGTTGTACGACGCGGCGGCGGCGAACTGGCCGGTCGCGCGGGCCCTGGCCCGGGTCGACCTCGCGCTCGCCGCGGTGCGACAGAAGGAACCGGACGGGGCGTGCGCCGTGACCGTCGAGGCGCTGGAGATCTGCGCGACCGAACGCCCGGTGGATCTGATCGTTCGCCGCACTGGTGAGGTCGTTCGGGAGCTGCGCCCCTACCAGGAGCTGTCGGCCGTCCGCGACCTGTACGAGCGCCAGACGAACCTGTCCCGCACGGTCCGCGGCACGCAGCGGGCCCCTTCCAACCCCGGCGCCGGTTCAGCGGCACATGATCGACAGGCGGACATCCTCTAGTAGATCTTCATCTGAGCGGTAAGGTCGCGTTCGTCGCCGGTGGTTCCCGCGGCATCGGCCGGGCGATCGCGTCCCGCCTTGCGGCCGAGGGCTGCCGGGTCGGGATCCGCGGACGCGATCGCCGACGCCGCCCTGAGCGACCCGGCCCTCGACCCCGACCGCGGCAGCTTCACCACCGCCCTGCAGACCGCCCGTGACCAGGTCATCAAGGCCGCCGGCGTGATCGACGGCGAGACCGTCGACCTCGTTGGCGTTATCGGCCGCGCGGTCCTGGCTGATCTGCTCCCCGACCGGCGCCTGCGTATCAGCCCCCGTGTCGTCAAACGCGCGATCTCCAACTATGCCGCCAGCACTGCCAAGGGCCGGCTTCACGGACCCAGCTACAAAGCCACCGTCAGCGTTGACATCCTCGCCCCAGCACCTTGACAGAGACCACCCCCGCCAAACTTCACGGCATTGGGGCTAGCCGAAGAGCTGGTCGAGGGTGTCGGCGGTCAGAACGCGGACGGTCCAGGTCCGCAGCTGGTCAGCGGAGGCGTTACGCACGGTGGTGAGCAGCGTCTCGGGAAGCGGGCCGAACTTGAGCGTCAGCTGCTGGACGAGGGTCTCGACACGGCCCTCGGCGCGGCCTTCGACCCGGCCTTCGACACGGCCCTCGGCGCGGCCTTCGACCCGGCCTTCGACACGCCCCTCGACACGGCCTTCGGCACGGAGCTGCTCGGCGATGGTCATGTAGGCCTCCTCCGCGTCAGAACCAAGAGCGGTAATCAAATCATGCAGCTGATCACGGATCTCTGCCTCCCCGACCAGCTCAATGTAACGCAGGAGAGCAGCGAACTCCTCCCTACCATCAGGACCATCCAGAACCGCCCGCAACTCATCCGCCCACGGCCCCAGCTCCTTCACCAGCCACGGATTCCCCGGAGCGATCTTCAAAAGGAGCAGCGTCAACCGCACCGACGCCGTCAACGGCCGCTCCCGCAGCGCCCGCGCATCAACCCCGACCAGATCATCGAGAAGAAACCGGAACCGGGGCAGATACTCCCGCCACGCCTCGATCAGCTCCACGTCCAGGTCGACCAGGTCGGCTACCTCCACCGGTGCGGTCCAGGCACGGTCGTTGTGGTGCACGACCAGCGGGATCACCGCGGGCAGCCGGCTCGCCCGGGGATGATCGGCCAGGTAGCGGTCCCAGATCCGCACGACATAGCGCAGCATCCGGAACGCCATCACCGGGTCGTTGCCGCTCTGGTGCTCGATCAGTACGTAGACGAACGCCTCCCGGCCGTCCAGCGGCGCGGTGAACAACAGATCGGTATGCCGCCACCGCAGCGTGGCATCCACCAGGCTCCCGGGCACGAGCGCCAGCTTGTCCAGGTCAAGCCGGGCCACCAGCCCTGGTGGCAGTACCGCCCGCACCTGGGACGCCGCGTTCGACGGCGTCCCTAAAATCCGGCGGAACACCGCGTCATGAGGTGTGGACGGATTCGACATGACCGCACCGTACCGACACCCACCGACGCACCAGCCTGCCGCCACGCAACATGGCAGTGGCCGCTTTTGTCGTCTCCGCGTGTATTGCCGATGGGTGGCCCTGATGATGGTGACCGCCACGTCACTTCCTGCCGCCGGCCGCACCCCAGCCGGAGCGTCCATCACGGCGGCGCCATCCGCGGCCATCAGGCACCGCCCCCGGTCAGCGCCCGCGCCGCTACCGGCCGGGATCCGTCACCGGGCGTGATAAGGGCAGGTACGAGGGCCGACACAACCAGGCTCGCTTTGGCCTGGTTCTGCGTGGATGCTGTCCGAGCCTCCCCGAGGGACGCCTCTACCGCGGACGGCTCTACCGGGCGACGACGAAGGCCGCGACATCCCGCGCCGGGCGGTCGGCAGGTGCCTGCGCCGGATGCCCGATGCCCACGGCGCCCATGGGCTGCCACTCATCCGGCAGCCGCAGGACGGCGCGGACCACCTTCGGGCAGAACAAGGTGCTCGACACCCAGCATGATCCCAGGCCGTCCGCGGCCAGGCAGATCAGCATGTTCTGCACGCCGGCCCCCATCGCGACCAGGAACATCCGCTCCTCGGCGGCGGCCCGCCGGCCATCCGGGTAGGCGTGGGCGCCGTCGGCGGCCAGGCAGGGGACGACGAGCACGGGTGCCCGGCGCAGCACGTTCCCACGGGCGAGCCGGCGCGCGACCGCCGCCTCGCCGAAGCCGTCGGCGACCAGGTCCGCTGCCCACGCCGTGGCCATCGCGTCGAGCAGCTGGTCGCGGGCTTCGGTCACGACCACGAACCGCCACGGTGTGGTGTGGTGCGGCGCGGGTGCCGTCAGCGCCGCCGCGAAGGCACGCTCGATGGCGGCCGGATCCACCGGCCGGTCGCTGAACTCCCGGATGGTCCGCCGGGCGGTGACCGCAGCCCGCTGGGCTTCAGCGGTGCCGAGCCGGAACATGTCCTCGGCCGCGGGGCGTACCAGCGCCCGGGCCCCTCGGCCGTCGTCGGCGAGCGGGCGCAGCCCGCGCACCAGCGCCACCGGCACGCCGGTCAGTTTCCCCTTGACCAGGTCGGCGGCGGCGGCCAGCTCGTCCGCTTCGGCGATCTCGGTCATGCCCAGTTCGTTGCCGTACGGGTCGACATCGCCGATATGGCTGCGCAGCGCGGCCATGCCCGCGACGCCGATCGCGTGGTCGGTCAGGCCGGCCCGCCACGGCCGGCCGGCGGTGTCGCTGATGATGACAGCGACCCGTACGCCCAGGCGGTCGCGCAGCCCGGCCGCCAGCGCCCGAGCGCTTGCGTCCGCGTCGACCGGCAGCAGGGCTATCTCGTTTTTGATCACATTGGACGCGTCCACCCCGGCGCTGGCGATGACGAATCCCTGCCGGGTCTCCACGATTCGGGTCGGCCCGCGCCGGGCCACCTCGCGGACGGTCTCGGCCTCGACGGCGGCCAGCCGGGCCGTCTCCCGGTCGCCGTCGACGCGCAGCAGCCGTCCTTCCGCCTTGGAGACGATTTTTGAGGTGACGACGAGGACATCGCCGTCGCGCGGCTGGAGGCCACCGGTGGCCAGCGCGGTCACGATGAGCGCGGCGAGGTCGTCACCGGTGCGCACCTCGCCGATGCCCGATATGGCGATGATCTCCAGGGTGTCAGACACCGGCGAGTTCCAGGGCCGCGCGCACGATCTCGGCGGTCGCCGCGACGTCGGTCATCAGCAGCGGCCGGGCCCGCACGGTGACTCCGGGCACCTCGGTACCGGTGTCGGCGGTGTCAACCAGCCAGCCATCGAGAATTCCGTCCCGGGTAACCGGGTCGCGGACGGTCGTGCTGTCAGCGGTTGCGCTGTCAGTGGTTGTGCCGCGCTGGGCGGTGTGGTGACGGGCACCGTAGTGGGTGCCTACCGCGCCCGCACTGGTCGCCACACCGATCGCGGTGAGGCAGGCGTCCGCCATGCCGCGGACGGGCGCGCCGCCGATGATCGGCGACACGCCCACGACTGGAGCGGGCGTCTGTGCCAGCGCCGCGCGTATCCCGGGCACGGCGAGGATCGACCCGATGGACACCACCGGATTCGACGGCGGGAGGAGCACGACATCGGCGTTGGCAAGCGCGTCGAGCACGCCGGGCGCGGGTCGTGCGGCCTCGGCGCCTATCGAAACGATCTCTATGGCTGGTGTGGCGGCACGCATCCGCAGCCACCACTCCTGAAAATGCACGGCCCGGCGGCCTGCGTCGGTCATCACGACGACGTGCGTCTCGACCCGTTCATCGCTCATCGGCAGCAGGCATACCCCGGGTTTCCACCGGTCGCAGAGCGCGGCTGTGACGTCGGTGAGCGGGTAGCCGGCGGCGAGCATCCGGGTGCGCACGAGATGCGTGGCGAGGTCGCGGTCGCCGAGCCCGAACCAGGTGGGACCTGCCCCGTAGGCCGCCAGCTCCTCGGCCACAGTGAATGTCTCGCCATGGCGGCCCCAGCCACGCTCGGGGGAGACGCCGCCGCCGAGCGTGTACATGACGGTGTCGAGATCAGGACAGATCCGCAGGCCGTGCAGGGTGATGTCGTCGCCGGTATTGCCGATCACCGTGATTTCGGCATCCGGCAACACGGCCTTCACTCCGGTCAGGAAGCGGGCTGCGCCGATGCCACCCGCAAGAGTTGTGATCTTCATCCGATACCCACGTCCCGCCGTCCTGTCACCGGTCGCTCCCGTCCGCGCGGTGTCCTGACCGTAGCCCCGGCGGGACGAGCTTCCTCGACGGCACCCGCCGTGGTCGGATGTCTCAGGGGGAGAGGGCCGTGCCCGTCCGCGCCTGCGGCTGGCGGGTTGTGAACGACGCAAGCAGATAGCGTACGAGGCTGCTGGTCGGCCGTGCGGGAGCCGGGTTGGCCAGGCCGCCCTCGATGGTGGCCACGACCGCGTCCGCGGCGATTTCCCGATCGGGCTCGGTCACCCGGTCCGCGACTGTCGCCAGGGCCAGGTCGTGGAGCCAGGCATGCAGGCGTTCGTGGTACTCCATGACTGTGGGTGAGTGTGGTGCTCGCTCGGCCACACATGGGTGCAGGGACCGCCGGCGTTCGACCGAGTCGAGGGCGGCGAACAGCTTCTGGGCCGGATCACCGGCGAACGTGTCGATCCGGTCGACCTCACCGTCGAGGAGCCGGTTGAGAACCGCGGCGAACGCATGGTCTTTTGATCGGAAGTACCAGTAGACGGACCCTGGCTCGATGCCCGCGGCTCGCGCGATTTCGGCAATGGATGTGGCGGCGAAGCCCCGGGCGAGGAACTGCTGTTCAGCGACGGCCAGCAGCGCGTCAATCCGCTCCTCGCGCGGAACCTCCTGGCGGTTACGCGGCACCTGATCAGTTTAACGGCCCGGCGTCCCGCGGGTCGCGGGACGCCGGGCCGTCCGGTCACATTGACCGGGGCCGAAGCCGGCATGATCATATTTTTCCGCGCTGCCAGTGGGCCATCAGGCCCCGCCGCGAGGTGCTCGATGGATGCCATCGGATGGCCTCGGCCCGCGGCGGTGGATCGACGGTGGATGCGTCGGGTGCGCGATCCCGAATCGGAATGTTCATCAGCTGCTTTCACCGAAAGCAGCTGATGATCTTTTTGAGTTCTATCTCTTGATTTTGCTTCGAGAGCGTGGTGAGACTGATGGCATGCGCCGATCCGCGTAGCGGACCAGCGCACTGGAGCAGCGGGTGGTCTGCCAGGCGACCTGCACGTCCGGCCTGCTGCCCGCCGCGGCTGCGAACATCTCGCACCCAGCGCTGGAACAGCGGAAGGACGGTCCATGCCTGAGATCACGAAGAGGCCGCCGATCGCGATGAGGCACACTCTCGACGCCCTCACCGCCACACTGGCCCGGGCCCTGGCTGGCGCGCGCCACCCGCAGGTGGAGGCTGCCCGGCGGTCTCAGCTGCGCCAGTGGGCAGGTCGTTCGCCGACACAGCGCGACGCCGCCGCGGAGCGCTGCGACCAGCTCGCGGCCCGCTGCCGGATGTACCACACCCTCGGTGTCGTTGGTCGGTTCCGCAGCGTCAGTCCGTCGTGTCCGGGCCGGTCGGGATGATCGGCCGACCTGGCGGCGACCGCGGGCAGGTCGTTCGGTCGCCGATCGTTGGGCGGTGATCCCGGCGGCTGGCTCGTGCGGCGGAGAAGGAGCGCGCTCTGGGGCGTGGGCCGGTGGACGCTCCTGGCGATGCTGATTGCTAGATGACCATTGGGGTTCGGGGGAGCGGATGACGAGAGCAGGGAAGCCCGCCGACGGTTCGGTCGGCATCGGCGCGCGGCCGGTACCGACCGCCGTACCGGTGGCGCCCGGTGCCGCGGCACTACGGCGCGCGCTGCGGCGGGCCCGTGACGGCGCGCTCCTCGATGCGGTGGAGGCGGCTGTCCTGATGGCCGCCCGTGGAGACGATCTTGCCGATCTGTCCGGGTCGGCCGCGCGGGTCCGTGCCGCCGGACTGCGCTCGGCCGGCCGGCCGGACACGATCACCTATTCGCCGAAGGTGTTCATCCCGCTGACCAGGCTGTGCCGGGACAGGTGCCATTACTGCACCTTCGCGACCGTCCCGCGGCGGTTGCCCGCGCCCTATCTGAATCTCGACGAGGTCGTCGCCATCGCCCGCCAGGGCGCGGCGGCAGGATGCGCGGAGGCGTTGTTCACCCTGGGGGACCGCCCGGAGGATCGCTGGCCCGCCGCGCGCGAATGGCTGGATGCGCACGGCTACGACTCGACCACCGGGTATCTGCGGGCGGCGGCCATCGCCGTTCTGGAGGAGACCGGGCTGCTGCCGCATCTGAACCCGGGCGTCCTGTCGTGGGAGGAGCTGGCCCGGCTCAAGCCGGTCGCCCCGTCCATGGGGATGATGCTGGAGACGACCGCGGCCAGGCTGTGGTCTGAGCCAGGCGGCCCGCACTACGGCTCGCCCGACAAGGAGCCGGCGCGCCGGTTGCGGGTGTTGGAGGACGCCGGTCGCCTGGCTGTCCCGTTCACCACCGGCCTGCTGCTGGGGATCGGCGAGACCCGGTTGGAACGGGCCGAGACCCTGTTCGCGATCCGGGAGGTGGCGCGGCGTTACGGCGGTGTCCAGGAAGTGATCGTGCAGAACTTCCGGGCCAAGGACGGCACGGCGATGGGTGGCGAGCCGGACGTCGGCGCGGCGGAGCTGGCGGCCGCGGTCGCGGTCGCCCGGCTCGTTCTCGGGCCGTCAGTCCGGTTGCAGGCGCCGCCGAACCTGGTCGATGCCGACGAATGCGCGCTTCTGCTTGCCGCGGGCATCGACGACTGGGGTGGGGTGTCCCCGGTCACCCCGGACCACGTCAACCCCGAACGCCCCTGGCCGGCGGTGGAGACGCTGGCCGCGCTCACGCGGGCGGCGGGCTTCACGCTACGGCCGAGGCTGACCGTCTATCCGCCCTATCTCGGCGAACCGTGGCTGGACCCGCGGCTGCGATCCCACGTCGACGCCCTGGCCGGTCCGGACGGCCTGCTGCGCTCCGCGGCCACCGCGGTGGGGCGGCCATGGCAGGAGCCCGACGGCGGCCTCGCGAACAGCGGCCGGGTCGATCTGCACGCCGCGATTGACGTCACCGGCCGCCAGGCCGACCGCCGAGCGGACTTCGCCTCCGTGTACGGCGACTGGGACGCCCTGCGTGCGCGGGTCAGCGCGGCCGGTACAGGTGCTGACGGAGTCGTCGGCACGGGGGCGCGTGCGCGTGCGGGGGTGCCGCCGGCGCGCCTCGACGACGCGGAGCGGGCCGCGCTGCGCCACGCCACCCGGGACCCGGCGGGGATCAGCGACGCGGACGCACTCGTGTTGTTCGGCGCGGCCGGCACGGCCCTGGCGGAGCTCTGCCGGCTCGCGGACGACCTGCGCCGGGACACGGTCGGGGACGACGTCACCTACGTCGTCAACCGGAATATCAATTTCACGAATGTCTGCTACACGGGATGCCGGTTCTGCGCGTTCGCGCAGCGGCGCAACGACGCCGACGCCTACACCCTCTCCCGGCAGGAGGTCGGCGCCCGTGCCGAACAGGCGTGGGCGGCCGGCGCGACCGAGATCTGCATGCAGGGCGGCATACACCCGGACCTGCCCGGGAGCGCGTACTTCGAGCTGGCACGCGAGATCAAAAGTCGGGTGCCAGCCGTCCACCTGCATGCCTACTCGCCGATGGAGGTCGTCAACGGCGTCACCCGGACAGGCCTGTCCATCCGTGACTGGCTGACCGCCGCTCGTGAGGCGGGTGTCGACTCGATTCCCGGGACGGCCGCGGAGATCCTCGATGATGACGTGCGATGGGTGCTGACCAAGGGCAAACTGCCGGCCGCGAGCTGGGTGGAGATCATCACAACCGCGCACGAGATCGGTCTGCCGTCGTCCGCCACGATGATGTACGGGCATGTCGACACGCCGGCCCACTGGCTGGCCCATCTGCGGCTGCTGCGGCGCATCCAGGAGCGTACCGGAGGGTTCACCGAGTTCGTGGCGCTGCCGTTCGTCCATCACAGCTCGCCGATCTATCTGGCTGGCGTGGCCCGGCCCGGCCCCACCGTTGAGGAGAACCGGGCGGTACACGCGATGGCCCGGCTGTTGCTGCACGGCGCGATCGACAACATCCAGTGCTCGTGGGTGAAACTCGGCGTGGACGGCTGCCATCAGGTCCTTCGCGGTGGTGTCAACGATGTCGGTGGGACCCTCATGGAGGAGACCATCAGCCGCATGGCGGGCTCCCAGCACGGGTCGGCCCGATCCATCGCCGAGCTGGAGGCCATGGCGGCCGGCGCGGGCCGGCCCGCCCGCCAGCGCACCACGACCTACGGAGCCGTCGGCGCGGAGCGGTTCGCCGCGGCCCGCCCGGATGCCGCGGCCGGGTCTGTCGGCGGTGCGCGCAGGGTCCTTCCGATCATCTCCTGACGGGTCCTCGGTCCCGATCTCGCCGTCCCGGTGATGTGATCGTCTGCCCGGCCGGACAATGGTCCCCAAGGATCGTCATCCACCCGGGGCCCGTGTTCTGGATGCCGGCCGGGCTGCGGCCTCGGGCCGGGTCCCCATCGCGATCGATGCCCGCGCGCCGCCAGGGCCGTTGATGCCGGTTGCGAGCGCTGGTTGTCCCAGCGTGCCGTCGACGTCTCGGAAGCACGGTGTCCACGGATGTCAGGTGGATGAGAGGAGATGTCATGAGCAGGACAATTCATGACGGACTCATGCAATTTCGGACGGTAAGATGGCCTGGTCGGGGGGTGCGAGGGGTTGACGTGTGTTGCTCAGGGCGGCGAAGGGGGACCCTCTGTAACGGCATCTTGCTACCGTGAGCTATTGTCTGATCGCTGGTTGTAGAAGATGTTGCGCTGGTGGGGTTGACGTCGCTGAGTTCGGCGCGTGTAATTACCGGCGTGTCATTTCCCCCGCCGGTGGGGAAAGTGCGATAAAGCACTCGCCCGGCCGGTGTGGACACCAGTCACCTGCGCGCCGGCGCCCGGGGGGTGGCCGACCGCACCGCGACGGGTCTGGAGGAGTCCACATGGAACGCACCGACGCGGGCGTCCGCATCGTTCTCGCTGAAACGCACCGACCCCGCGCCGCGCTGTCCGCCGGGATGGCTGTTGACCGATGGCCGAGGCAGTCTGACCCCGGCCACCACGGTGGCGGAGAGCTGGTTACCGTCAAATTTGATCTTGATGCTGGCCCCGACGGTGAGCCTGCCGGATCGGCGCATCCCGATGAGACAGCCACCGAACATTACGATCATGATTCGGCCAACATCATCGAACTCGATATGGACGACATCCTCGCCGACCCACCGGAGTGGCAGGAGCGCGCGCTGTGCGCCCAGACCGATCCGGAGGCGTTCTTTCCGGAGAAGGGCGGCTCGACCCGCGAGGCCAAGCGCATCTGCTCGGGCTGCGAGGTCAGGAGCGAGTGCCTGGAGTACGCGCTCGACAAGGATGAGCGGTTCGGGATCTGGGGCGGCATGTCCGAGCGTGAACGGCGCAGGCTGCGCCGCCGAGCGGTCTGACCGTCGCGAGGGGAAGGCCGGCGGGCAGGCGTTCACCGCACGGTGAACGCCCGATCGTGCCCAACGGGCACGTCACCACCAGCCGAGGGCCTCGCGGGTGGGCACGGCGCCAGCCGGCGGATCCCGGTGGCTGCGGCCCGGCTGGCGGCCCCGGCCGGCTCGGCACGGTCGGTGTCAGCGTTGACCGGGCCGGACGCGGGGCGACGCGCGTTGGAGCGCCCGAGGATAGGACTGTCCGGCTCGTGGCTCCCCGCATCCCGCCCGGCCGCGTTGTCGTCGGTCGCCACCCAACACCAGGGTGACTCCCTCCTCCGCCTCGCGATGCACACACCCCAGCCCCGCTCCTTGATCCACGCCCCTATTGCCGGTCGCTCTTATCCAGGCGAGGCGAGGAACACCCGGCCCACACCGGTGAGCCTGAGCCGTGTCGACTCCGATGATCCCGGGGCGAGCAGGGCCGCCTGGCCGCGGTGAAGCCTGATGGTGCCCGTGCCCGTGCCGCCTACCTCGACGGTGCCGTCGGTGACCAGCAGGATGGCCGGACGCGTGACCGTCACGCCGTCACCGCCTGGTGGGGCACCGGCCGGCAGGTCGCAGATCGCCTCAGCCAGCAGGAAGTCGTCAACAGGAACATCCCAGGTACGCACGGTGATCCCAGTCGTCGCCAGCGTCGTCCGGGGGATGAGCACCGGGGCCGGGGCCGGCGTGGGGTCAAGGACATCCAGCAGCTCGTCGACGTCGATGTGTTTCGGTGTCAGGCCGCCGCGCAGCACGTTGTCTGACGTAGCCATGATCTCGATGCCGACGCCGTGGACATAGGCGTGCAGCAGGCGTGCGGGCTGGAACAGCGCCTCGCCAGGCCGCAGTGATATGTCGTTGAGCAGCAGCGCCGCGGCGATTCCCACATCGCCGGGGTGCGTCGCGGCAAGCCGGCGCACCAGGTCGGCGGCGGACGCCACCGCCGGTGCCGCCGGTGCCGCCGGTGGTTCGAGCATCGCGGCCGCCTCGGCCAGACCGCGGGCAAAACCGTGTGCCTGGTCGGCGGGCATCGTCAGCAGCGTGCGCAGGACCGTCGCGGCGCCCGCGGCCGGATCCCGCTCAAGCGGCGCGAACGCGGCCTCGAGCGGCGGATAACCCAGGCCATGCACAACGGCGAGGGTCCGCTGCGGGTCACGGACGCCGGCCAGCGCGCGGAAAGGCGTGAGCGCGACGATCAGTTCGGGTTTGTGATTGCGGTCCCGGTACCGCCGCTGGGCGGCATCGCGCGGTACGCCGGACCGTTCCTCGTCGTCAAAGCCGGTCTGCGCCCGTGTCGTGTCCGGGTGGACCTGCAACGAGAGAGCCTTCTCCGCGGCGAGAACCTTCAGCAGGAAAGGCAGCGGGCCGGCGACATCGGCGGCTGGCCGCCGCCCGTTGGCGGTCTCGACCTCGGACGGGGCGCCTGGATGGGTGCCAAGCCACAGCTCCGCGGCTGGTTCGCCGGTGGGCGTCTCACCGAGCAGGTCGTAGATGGCGCTGGGCGAGCCCCAGTCGTAGGTGCGCACCCGCCCGAACAGCCGCAGAATCCGGTCGGGCGTCCCGGCGGTCACTGTTGTCCGTCCTCCTTCTGGTGAACTGCTCAGGGCGCTTGCGCGCTGCTCAGGGCATGCGGTCCGGAGGGCATGCGGGCACGGCCGCGCGGCTGCTCAGCCGGCTGGCGCAAGCCCCGAGCGAGCGGAAGGTGTGGTGTCTGTGGGTGTCCTGGCCTGGTCGGGAAACCGGCATACCGCGTCCGTCACATGCCTGGGGACAACCCGCGGGCGAGAGTGAGAGCGACCGGCAACAGGGACGCGGCGTCGCGGTGTTGGGGCACGCACCTCAACTTCGCTCCTTGATCCACACCCCTGTTGCCGGCGCTCTTATTCGTCTTCGTGCCAGCCGTGGCCTTCCGGGTCGATGACCTCCGGTTCCACGCCGAGCATGTCCGCGACCTTGTGAATGAGAACGTCCAGGATGAGTTCGGCGAGGTCGTCGGTGTCCATCGCGCGGGCTTCCAGCGGCCGGCGATAGATGATGATTCGGTGCGGCGTCGCGGAGCGTCCCCGGCCGGCGGGCGGCTGATGGTGCGCCAGCGGCACGGGTTCGTCCGGGCCGAGGACAGCGGGCAGGGGCGGAACGTCCTCGACCGCAAACTCGACGTCCGACAGTTCGGCGGACCAGCGGTGCTCGAGGTGCTCCACGGCATCGAGGACGAGGTCGTCGAAGCGTTCCCCACGGCTGCGGTAGGCGGGGACCTCCGGGGGGAGGAGCGCACCGCGCAGACCGCGCCCGCGCCGGTCCCGGCGACGCGATACCGGGATGGGAGGCTGAGCGGCCGGGAAGTCCGGCCCGGGGGTTCCCCAGGATGCGCCGGGAGAGGCGTTGTCCGCCATGGCGTGAGCGTACGGCTCGCGAGCGGCAACCGTACCGACGCCCTCCGGATCCATCGGGTGAATTTCCCCTCGGTTACTCTGACGTATCCAGGTGTGTCCGTCGGTTCAGCTGGTAGGTACGGAGCGTCGTTGACTGCTTACCATGGCTCCGCGGCTGGCTGCGACACGGCGGGTGGTGGTGGCCGTCGCCCGTTCCGGGGGCTACCGTCCGGAACGTGAAGCCTCGGCGCTGCTCCCGCTCGGCATGTTCAGCGGCCGCGGTCGCCACGCTCACGTACGCCTACGCCGAGTCGACGGCCGTCCTCGGGCCACTCTCCCCATACGTCGAGCCGCATTCCTACGACCTGTGTGGAACGCATGCCGACCGCCTCACTGTGCCACTTGGTTGGGCGGTCGTGCGGATCGAGGGTGAGCCCAGGCACAGTGCAGCCTCTGATGATCTTGAGGCGCTCGCGGACGCGGTTCGTGAGGTGAGCCGACCAGCAGGCCGCGAGGATCCGCCCGATCCGTCCACACCCGCAGGTCGACGCGGTCATCTGCGGGTGCTGCCCCGACCGAGCTGAGGCCGCCCTGGCGCCCGTCCGGCGGGCATATCCGCTGGGGCGGGCCGTCCGGCTCGCCGCGCGTCGTGGCCAGTGCAGCCGGAGTGGACCCGGCGTCGGTAGGGTCATCGGCGTTGGTACCAGTACCAGTGTTGGCCAGCGTTCCTTGTGCCGCGGGCGCGCGAGCGGAGTGATGATCGCGTATCTGCCGGTCAACCGGGGGAAGGGCGGAAGGGTGCGCGATCTATCGCGGATCTTCAAGGCATATGATGTGCGGGGGATTGTGCCGTCGGAGCTGGACGCGGACATCGCTCGCGCGGTTGGCGCCGCGTTCGTGCGCGTGCTCGCGGCCCCGCGGGTCGTTGTCGCGCGTGACATGCGCGGCTCGTCGGTCCCGTTGTCGGAGGCGTTCGCCGACGGCGCCGCGGGCCAGGGCGCGGACGTCATCATGATCGGGCTTGGCTCGACCGACCTGCTCTATTTCGCCGCCGGTTCGCTGGACATCCCGGGAGCGATGTTCACCGCCTCCCACAACCCGGCCACATACAACGGCATCAAGCTGTGCCGGGCCGGTGCGGCTCCGATCGGGGTGGACAGTGGTCTCGGTGACATCCGGGCACTGGTCGAGGCGGGGGTCCCGGCGTTCACCGGGCCGCGTGGCGCGATCACGCACCGGGATCTGCTGGCGGCCTACGCCGAGCACCTGCGTACCCTGGTCGACCTGTCCGCGATCCGGCCCCTGCGGCTCGTGGTGGACGCGGGTAACGGTATGGGCGGCCTCACCGTCCCGGCCGTGTTCGACGGCCTGCCGTTGACGGTCCACCCACTGTACTTCGAGCTGGACGGGTCGTTTCCCCATCACGAGGCCAACCCGATCGAGCCAGCGAACCTGCGTGACCTACAGGCCGCGGTCCGCGCCACCGGCGCTGACATCGGGCTCGCTTTCGATGGCGACGCGGACCGCTGTTTCGTCGTCGACGAGCGCGCCGAGGGCGTCTCACCGTCCACCATCACCGCGCTGGTCGCTGAGCGGGAACTCGCCCGGGAACCGGGGGCCACGATCATCCACAACGTGATCGTCAGTAATGCCGTGCCCGAGCTCGTCTCCAGGCTTGGTGGCGTCCCGCTGCGCACCCGTGTCGGTCATTCGTTCATCAAGGCGGAGATGGCCCGCACCGGCGCGGTCTTCGGCGGCGAGCACTCCGGCCACTTCTACTTCCGGGATTTCTGGCGGGCCGACTCCGGGATGCTCGCCGCGATGCACGTCCTGGCCGCGCTCGGCGAGCAGGACCAGCCGCTGTCGCGCCTTCTTGATGGCTATGCCCCGTACGCGCTCTCCGGTGAGATCAACTCTGTGGTCGCGGACGCCGGAGTTACCATGGCCGAGATCGAGAAGGCGTATGTGGGCCTCGCGACCGGTATCGACCATCTCGACGGGCTGACCGTCTCTCTCGGGGGCGGTGTCTGGTTCAACCTTCGTCCGTCCAACACCGAGCCGCTGCTGCGCCTGAACGTGGAGGCCCCCGACCATGTCACGATGTCCCGGGTGCGGGACGAGGTCCTCACCCGCATCCGTCCCGGAAGGGAGACCGACCGTTGAGTCTCGATCCACTCCTGCTGGAGATTCTCGCCTGTCCGTGCCCGGCCCATGCCCCGCTACGCGCGGAGACGCTCGCCGGTGAGCCCGTCCTGGTCTGCACCTCGTGCGGCCTGGCTTTCCCGGTCCGCGACGAGATCCCGGTGATGCTGCTCGATGAGGCCGTCCCCTTCGGCGGGGACGTGCCGGCCGCGGATGTGCCGGGCGGGGTTCCCAGCTCTCCCTGAACCCGAACAGGCCTGGCTGCCTCCGTTGTCCGCGGGTACCTGTCAGGATGCTCCTTCGGGTAGCTGCGGGGAGGGCGGGCGGCACGTGCGGGAACTGGGACGGGCGCTGGGGGCGATCGTGGACGAGGCCATTCTGGATGACGTCGCTCGGCTGACGGCGGCCGATCCGGCCGGAATGTTGCTGCATGTGGCGTCATCGGCCCGCCAGGTCAGGGAGTCCGCGGCGCTGGCCGGAGAGGCCCGGCTCGATTCACTCGCCGCCGGCGGTCGCCCACGTGCCGTGTTCGTTGCCGGGGCCGCCGGCTCGGAGGCGCTCGGCGCGGCCTTGGCCGCTGTGGCGGGGCCGCGGTGCCCGGTCCCGGTGTTCGGGGACAACGGCTACAGCCTGCCCGGGTGGGTGGGTGTCGCCGACGTCGTGTTCGCGATGTCGGCCTCGGGACGCGATGCGCGGACGCTGACCGCGTTGCGGGAGGCTGATCGTCGCGGTTGCCGGGCGGTCGTCGTGGGCGCACCCGATTCGCCGCTGGCCGTGCTGGCCGGCCGGGCGCGGGCGCTGTTCGTTCCCGTTCCGGTGGTGGATGACAGGCCCACCCGCGCGAGTTTCTGGGCGCTGCTGGTCCCCGCGGTGGTTGCCGCGCGTGCTCTCGGCCTCGTCCCCAGCGAGGCCGGGGGACCGGGCGCGATCGAGGCCGCGGCGGAGCGGCTGGAGGAACTGGCCGTGCGCTGTCGACCCACCAGCGAGACCTTCGTCAGCCCCGCCAAGGAGCTGGCGCTCGCGCTTGCCGGTTCGTTGCCGTTGCTGTGGGCGACCACCCCGCTGGCCGCCGCCGCGGCCCGTCGCGCAGCCGATCAGCTGGCTGCCGATGCTGGTTACCCCGCGTTGCTCGGCACGCTGCCAGCGGACGCGGGCGCCCAGGCGGGCGTCCTGGATGGCGCGTTCGGAGTCCGCGCCACCAGGGGCGGTGCCGCTGGTGCCACCATCGGCGGCGGTGCGGCCGAAGATCTTGAAGATTTCTTTCGCGACCGGCTGGCGGAGACGGAGCAGGTGCGGCTCCGTCTTGTGCTGCTGCGTGACCAGACCGAGGAGCATCCGGCGGTCACCCGGCAGGCCGATGCCGCGATCGCCGCCGCCGCCGAGCGTGGGATCGGGGTCACCGAGCTGACCGCGCAGGGGGCGAGCCGGCTGGAACGGCTGGCGTCCCTGGCCGGCCTGTTCGATTACGCCGGTGTCTACCTCGCCCTTGTTCTTGGCCTTGATCCCACCCCGGTCGCCGCGGCCCGCGATCTCGACGTCCGCCCGGCACCGAACTGACGCCGACGGCCAGCCCGTCGGCTAGCGGGACCGGGCCGCTGTGGCTGGCGGTGCTGTCGGCAGGATGGCGCCCAACGACGGTGTGGTAGCTCCGGGCTGGGCTATCGTGACGCCCGGCAGCGGCCCAGCCGTCGTGGGTGCGGGTGCCGGTTGCGGCGGGGGAGTGGAGAGCAGACCGCCCTTGGTGCCTTGGGCCACCGTCGGATCGGCCTTTGACATCGGCATTGCCGGCACGCCGGTGAGCGCTTGGCGCAGCGAGCGGCCCCAGATGATCGCTGGAAGATCCCCGCCGAACACCCGGGGCCATGTCCGGCCGTCGGCGACGACTCCTTTGAGGGGGTTCCCCTGCGCCCCCTTGGGATTGCCGACAGCGACGGAGGCGGCTATCTGCGGGGTGTAGCCGACGAACCACGCAGCCGAGTAGTTGTCCGTGGTGCCGGTCTTGCCGGCGGCTGGCCGCCCGATCGCCGCCGCGTTCGGGTATCCCGTGCCCTGGGTGATCACTCCGGTGAGGACGCTCGTCACCGTGTCGGCGACACCGGCGGACACCGCCCGCCGGCAGCTGGGTGCGGGGGCAATGTCCACGTTCTGCTGGCTGGAGTCGGTGGCCGACAGGACATAACGCGGGTCACAGTGGACGCCGTGGGCGGCAAGCGTGGCATAGGCGTCGGCCATGTCCAGCGGGGTGACACGCTCGGAGCCAATGGCTATCTCCCCCTTTGCGGGGGAGACTTCCTTCAGGTAGGAAGCCGGGATCCCGAGCCGGGTCGCCATGCTGACGATGGCCGGTACGGAGATTTTCTCCGCGAGCTGGATGTAGTAGGTGTTCACCGAGTCCCAGGTTGCCTTCGACATGTCGTAGATGCCGCTTTCCTCCGGTTCGGCGTTGGCGAAGCCGGTGGGACAGTCACCGCCGCTGCGCGGATCCCCCCGGGGGAACCGCTTGGAGACGTAGCATGCGGGCGAATAAAACTGGGTGTTGAGCCCGTACCCCGCCTCCAGCGCGGCGGCGAGCGCGAAGGTCTTGAACGTGGAGCCGGGCTGGAACACCGCCGTGGTCGGCAGCGGCTCCTTGGTCTGATTGGCCGCGGCGTTGGAGCCGAAGGCCCGGTTCACCGCCATCGCCAAGACGTTGCCGGTGCCCGGTTCGATCACCACCTCGGTGGCTGACACCGGGTTGCTCGGCGCTATGACGGCATTGACCGTGTCCTGGACCGCGGCCTGGATCTTGGGTTGCAGGGTGGTCCTGACGACCAGCCCGCCTTCGTGGACCCGCCGGGCACGCTCGGCCTCGGTCGCGCCGAGCGCGGGATCGGCCAGCAGCTGGGTGCGCACGAAATCGCAGAAGAAGGGCGCGGTCGACGTCTCGCACGAGTCCTGCGCCGCGGCCGCGGCGGCACGCACCACCGTGACCGGGGTGGCCTTCGCCGCATCCGCGGTGGCCGAGTCGATGTAACCGAGTTCGGCCATCCGGTCCAGGACGACGTCCCGGCGCACCCTGGCGGCATCGGGATGGTTCACCGGGTCGTACAGGGACGGGCTCTGCACGAGCCCGGCCAACAGCGCCGCCTGGGGGAGCGTCAGATCGGTGATACGTACATGGAAGTAGTTCTGGGCGGCGGTACCGACGCCGTAGTTGCCGTTGCCGAAGTAGGCGATGTTGAGGTAGCGCTCGAGGATCTCGTCCTTGGTGAGGCTGTTCTCCAGGGCGACGGCGTACCGGGCCTCCTGGAGCTTGCGCTGGAGGGACGTCCCGGCGGCGTCCTCGCGCTGTTGCTTGGTGCGCGCGTTCTGGAGCAGCACGTTCTTGACATATTGCTGCGCCAGTGTTGACGCGCCCTGTTGGACGTCGCCTGCCGCGCTGTTGCGCAGCGCCGCCCGGACGACTCCCTTCACGTCAACCCCGCCGTGGATGTAGAAACGCGCGTCCTCGATGGAGACGATGGCCTGCCGCATGACCGTTGGAATGGCCTTGCCGTCGACCACAGTGCGGTTCTCCTGGCCGCGCAGGGTCGCGATGACACTGCCGTCCGCGGCGAGGATGGTGGAAGTCTGGGGCAGCGGTGGCGTGACCAGCTCGGCGGGCAGGCTCAGGTAATGGTCGGCCGATGCCTTGGCGAACAGGCCGACCGCGCTGATCATGGGTAGGAACAGCAGCGCGAGGCCGATGCCCGCGGCGGTGACGACCAGCCCGATCCGGCTGAGCCGGCCCCGCCGGCCACCACCGTTGCCGCCGCCATCGCCGCCGGTCACCACGTCGCCGGTCACCACGTCGCCGTCATCGGCTGCGGGCGCGCTGGCGTCCATGCTCGGCGGCGGCTGTCCGTTTCCGCTGGCGGTAGCGGAGCCGGCGGTACCGGCCGCGCTCGCCAGGCCACCGCCGTTCGCCAGGCCACCGCCATTCGCAAGGCCACCGCCGTTCGCAAGGCCATCGTCCGGTCTGTCGGAACCCGCCGCGACAGCGGCGGCATCCGATGCGCGACGCTGCGCTCGTGCGCGGAACGCGGAGTCTCTCTGCACGGCGGTAACGTCACCTTCCATGATTCAGTGAGCTTCGGCCCACGGGGAGATTCTGACCGACCCCCGTGGCGGAGCTGTACCCGGCGCGCTTGCCCGCCCCCGCATGGGGCTACGTTGTGCGCGGCGCCGCCAGGCTGTACGCGGAGCGGTCGATTGGGTGCGGCTGGTCACCGTGCCGTACCTCGGAGATGTGCGTGTGCATGTGCGGCGGCATGAGCGAGCCCACGTCCTGCCAGGCCCGCGGGGAAGGTCCCACATATCCGGATTGTGCTTACCGTGCTCCGTGCAACCGCGTTCCATACAGTGGTCCCGTGGCCACGGGACCACTGTATGCCGGCCCACTGCGTGCCGGCGTGGAGGCGGACAATACTAACGATATCGGTAATTTCGGCGGGCAGGCCAGGTGAGCGCTGAACCAGCCGCGGGCGACCGGCCCGAGTCGGTCACCCGCGAGGTCAACATGTTGTGTCCGACCTGTGAAGGCCTTGGGTGTGTGACGCTGCTTCAGGTGGCCAGGCTGAGTGGTGAGCCGTGCCAGCTCAGATCCACGACGGCCTGCCCGGACTGCGTGACCACTGGCTACCGCCCGCTCACGCCGCCCATCTGACCGCGGGGGCCTTCCGGGGCCTCCGGCGACAGGGGCATGGATCAACGGGAGATCCGCAGTAGGCGGCGCGCCTTTTGCGCGTCGAAGTCGAGGGCTTCGACCGGCGTGGAGGCGAGCCGGTGGACGAGCTGGCCCAGTCGGTGTACGTCGGCGGCCACCGCTGGATCGGCGAGGACGCGCAGGGCGAAGGCCAGGTCGCGCGGGCCGACGCCGTAATGCCGCTCCAGCTCGTCCGCGTAGGCGGCGGCGGCGAGGTCGCGCTCGCCGTACTCGCGGTGGCCGCCGCTGGAGCGCGAGGGCGCAAGCAGCCCCAGGGACTCCCGGTATCGCAGCATCCGCGCGGTCGTCTCGAGAACGCCGGCCGCACGTGTGATCGGCAGGCGCTCGCCGGGGCGCAGGCGCACGCGAGTCCGGATTGTGTCGAGTATGCGTGGGGCGTCCAGCACTTTTGGTATGGTCATGATTACCACCGGCCATCTTGACAAGAAAAAGTCAGCTTACTTGACAGGGCGGGCGGGTGACCGGAAGGCTGCTGGTCGACGTTCGATCACCGTTTGTGTGCTCCCCGTTGTCTGACGCCCGCAGCACCGTTGACAGGAGAACCCCAATGGCGGACCTGCCCAAGAACGACATAGCCGATCTCGCCTTGGCCCAGCAGGGCAAGACCCGAATCGAGTGGGCGGACCGGGCCATGCCGGTACTCCGGCAGATTCGCGACCGGTTCGCTGTCGAGCAGCCGTTCCAAGGTGCGAAGATCGCGGCCTGTATGCATGTGACGACCGAGACGGCCAACCTCATGCGGGCGCTCGCGGCTGGTGGCGCCCAGCTCGCCCTGTGCGCGTCGAACCCGTTGTCCACACAGGACGACACCGCCGCCGCGCTGGTCGCCGAGTACGGTATCCCCACCTTCGCCCGTAACGGTGTTGACCGCGACGGCTACTACGCGCATATCAACGCCGCGCTCGACGGCGCTCCGCACTATGTCTTCGACGACGGCTGTGACCTGGTCAACACCTTGCACACCACCCGAACCGAGCTGCTCGCGGGTGTGCGCGGCGGGTGCGAGGAGACGACCACAGGGGTTATCCGGCTACGGCAGATGACCAAGGACGGCGCGCTGCGCTTCCCGATGGTGGCGGTCAACGACACCGACACCAAGCACATGTTCGACAACCGGTACGGCACCGGCCAGTCAACACTGGACGCGATCTTCCGTGCTACCAACACGTTGCTTGCGGGCAAGACCGTCGTGGTTGCCGGCTACGGGTACTGCGGCCGCGGTGTGTCCTCGCGCGCCAAGGGCATGGGCGCGAACGTGATCGTCACCGAGATCGATCCGACCAAGGCGCTGGACGCGGCCATGGACGGCTTCCGCGTCCTGCCGATGATCGAGGCCGCCGCCATCGGAGATGTGTTCATCACCGTCACCGGTAACCGTGACGTCCTGCGCCGCGAGCATTTCGAGGCCATGAAGGACGGGGCGATCTTCGCAAATTCGGGGCACTTCGACATCGAGATTGACATCACGGCCCTGTCCGACCTGGCGGTCGCGGGCCCGCGCCGGGTGCGTCACCAGACCGACGAGTACGTCCTGGCCGATGGCCGTCGCCTGCTCCTGCTCGCCGAGGGGCGCTTGGTGAACCTGGGAGCCGCCGAGGGACATCCGGCCGCGGTCATGGACATGTCCTTCGCGGACCAGGCGTTGACCGCGGAATGGCTGACCAGGAACTGGCAATCCCTCGCCCCGGGGATCCACGATGTCCCGGTTGAGATCGACAAGGAAGTCGCGCGGCTCAAGCTCGCGACGATGGGTCTCACGATCGACGTCCTCACCCCGGCCCAGGAGACCTACCTCAACTCCTGGGAGCACGGTTCCTGACCTTAGCGGTCGCCGCCGGAAGTTCGTCCAGGGTCTGCCGGCGCCAGACGGCGCCTCGCGTCATCGCTCCCCGCACATCGCTTCGCGATGCACGGGTACCCCGGCTCGTCGGCCCCGGTAGCACACCGCTACCGGGGTCTCCGCCGACCGGCGCTGTCAGCCATGCCGGCGGCGGATCAGGCCGGGGGGACGAAGGGCCCGGGCGCCGGCTTGTCAGCAGGCTCGATCAGCCGGGTGGCAGACGATGCGGGGTCCTCGGGTCCCTGTCCCGGTGGGACCTGCTGGCCCTCCGGCAGATACGGGTACGGATACGGATACGGCCGGAGTGGATCCGGCGCTGTCGGGCGCTGATAGCCCGGATGCTGGGAACCCGCGTTCCAGGCTCCCGGTTGCCACGGCGCAGCTCCCGGTTGCCACGGCGCGGGGGCGTCGGCGAAGCGCCGCCGCGCCCGCGCGGTGCGTTCGGCAAGGACGGCGGACAGGTACGCCCAGCCAGGCGTATCCGGTGGCGGCGGCGGGGTGACGACCGCCCGTACGGATGCGGCGAGTTGGCTGCCGATCCGCTCGCGAGCCGCGGGCGAGAGATCCTGGACCCGCCCGAGGAACTGGCGGATGGCGAGTGCCAGGGCGTCTTCGACCGATGACAGATCCAGCGTGGTCGCCCAGTAGGCGAGTTGCGGGGGCATCGTCACCGGCGCGCTGGTGCCGCGTGGGATCCGCTCCTGCAGGACGACCGTTCCGGCCAGGAGGTCGCCCAGCCGCCTGGATTTTTCCGAGATCAACATGCTGATCACGGCGGGGATCCCCAGCAGGGCTCCGGGCCGTTCGACCACAGCGCCGATCAGGCCCCGGACCAGGGCATGCCGGAACCGGATCGGCCCGCCATCATCCCGCACGACACGCAGTCCCATGGCCGCCTTGCCGAGGGTGCGGCCCTTCCAGACGGTCTCGGCTGTCACCGGGTAACCCACCAGTACCGTGATCACAACGAGCAGATAGACGGTGGCCGCGAGCGCGTCGTTGTCGGGAGCCACGATCCTGAAGGCAACCCAAGCCATGATCATGAGAGCGGTGAGCTGAAGGCTGAAGTCGACGATCCCGGCGATGAGCCGCGAGCCGAGCCGGGCGACTCGAAGGTCGATCGTGACGGCCTCGCCGGTGATGAACTGGCTCAAGCCGCACCTGTGGTCCGTGCCGTTCCGTACATGATTGTTTTTCCCGTCCTGTGGTCGGTCTCTCCGCGCATCTGTGCAGCCTGCCGGATCCCGGGTGATGCAACTCCGGCGGAAGCGCCGGTTATCCTGATCCAGTCTGTCCCCACCCGTCCGGTGTGCGCGCGGTAACGGCCGTGATTCAGATGCAGCGTTGCGGTCCGGGTATGGAGCGTGGCGCGGCGGTGGAGAGGCGGGAAGATTGTGGATCTTGACGCGTATGTCGGTCTGCATCGCGCTGAATGGGCGCGCCTGGAAAATCTTGTCAGGCGCGCGGCGCGGCCCCGCCGTATGTCCGGCGTCGAGCTCGACGAACTGGTGGATCTCTACCAGCGGGCCGCGACCCATCTGTCGGTGATCCGTAGCCGCTGTCCGGACCCGATACTGGTCGACCGTCTCGGTGGCACGGTGACCCGGGCGCGAGCCGTTGTCACGGGCGCGCGGGACCCGGGCTGGCATGTCGTCGGCAGGTTCTTCACCGTGACCTTCCCGGCGGCGGTGTACGCCCGCCGCGGCTGGGTGCTCGCCACCTGCGCGGGCTCACTCGCGGTTGCCCTCGCCCTGGGCCTGTGGGTGCTGAACTCCCCGGCCGCCTACAGCGGGTTGCTCCCCCCGGACGAGGTGGCGGCCATGTGCCGGACGGATTTCGCCCGGTACTACTCGGAGAACCCCGCCGCTTCGTTCGCCGCGCACGTGTGGACGAACAACGCCTGGGTGAGCGCCTCGGCCATCGCGCTCGGTGCGTTGGCGGGCCTGCCGACCCTGGCGGTGCTGCTGGCCAATGCCACCAACCTGGGGCTTGTCGGCGGTTACATGACCAGTTGCGGTGAGTCAACACAGTTCTTCACGCTGATCCTTCCGCACGGGCTGCTGGAACTGGCCGTGGTGTTCACCGCGGGGGCGGTCGGTCTGCGGCTGGGATGGTCCATGATCGATCCGGGTCCGCGCCGCCGGGCCGAGGCCCTGGCGATGGAAGGCAGGGCCGCCGTCGTGATCTCACTCGGGCTGGCCGTCGCGCTGGCGTTGAGCGGCTTGATCGAGGCGTTCGTGACGCCGTCATCCCTGCCCGCCGGGGTGCGGATCGCCATCGGTGCCGTCGCCCTCGCGCTGTTCGTCGGCTATGTCCTTGTCTACGGCAGCCGTGCCGTGGCCGCGGGGGAGACGGGCGACCTGGAAAAGGATCTTCTCATCGACCTTGCGCCGACCGTCTGACCGGGCTTTGTGACTGGCTGACCGGGGCTGACCGGGGCTCCGTGGGCCGTCTCGGTCGATCTTCTGGTGATCTGTTAGAGCGTGTGTGAGATCGGGCTTTCGATCAGTGAGCCGGAATGACGATCTCACACGCGCTCCTACAGGCGGCCGGCGGATTTCAGGCTCAGGTAGCTGTCGGTGACAGCGGACGCGTAGGTCGCGGGTGGGGCATCCACGACCTGAACGCCGTGCCCGCGGAGCAGGCCGGTGAGCTGGCGCCGCTGGAGCAGCGTCTGCTCGGCCGCGGCGGCGGAGTACAGCGCACGGACGTCCCCGCGCCCGGCCGCGAGCTCGGCCAGGCGCGGGTCGCTCACGGCCGCGACGATGACGGTGTGCCGGGCGGTCAGCGCGGGCAGTGCCGGCACCAGGCCTTCTTCGATCACCGCCGGGACGAGTTCGGTGAACAGTACGACAAGTGATCGTCTGATAGCTATGCGCAGCACCGAGGAGGCAATCGCCTGATGGTCGGTCTCGGTGAGCACGGGTTCCACCAGCGCCAGCGCGGCGCTCATCCGGACCAGCGGATTCGGGCCGCCAGCCGCGGGGAGCGTGACGCGGGCGGCGGCGTCATGGGCGATCAGGCTGACCCGGTCACCGGCACGGGCGGCCACCGCGCCGAGCAGCAGGGCGGCGTCCATCGCGTGGTCGAGGCGCGGGGTGTCGCCGATGCGGCCCGCGCTGGTCCGCCCGGTGTCGAGGAGGCAGATGACCCGGCGATCCCGTTCCGGCCGAAACGACTTGACCGCGACGGTGCCGCGCCGCGCGCTGCTCCGCCAGTCGATCATCCGTACGTCGTCGCCTGGAACGTAGTCGCGCAGGCTGTCGAATTCCGAGCCTTGCCCGCCCCCGCGCAGCGTGGCGTCACCCTCGATCTCCCGCAGGCGGGCCAAGGCGGCGGGCAGGTGGCGGCGGGAGGTGAACGGCGGCAGCACCCGCAGCCGCCAGGGTGCGGCATGCCGTCCCTGTCGGCCAGCCAGACCGAGGGGGCCCAACGAGCGGACGGTTATCCGGTAGGGGTGACGATCACCCCGCCGGGTGGGCCGCAGCACCAGGTCGCAGAATCGTCGCTGCCCCGTTGGAACGGTCACCCGCCAGACACGTGGCGTGGCACCTGACGAGGGCGGCCATGCGTCCCGGACCTGGGCGCGGACCGTCCGGCGGCCGGTGTTCGTCACCGCCAGCACAAGTGGCACCGTCGTTCCCAGCCGTGCGGTGCTTGGCCCGGAACGGGTGAAGACCAGCGTGCGCACCCCGCCGGCAAGGGCGAGATCCACCGCGATCGCGGCGATCAACAGGCCATTGGCCAGCAGCAACGTCCATCCCGGGGCGGGGGAGAACACAACGGCCAATACGCTCGCGAAGGCGAGCGCCGTTGCCCGCCGGGTGACAGCCACCTGGGACTCCTTCGGGCCTCCGGGCACCCGAGCACGATCATGATCGTGTGCCCTTCGGTGGTAGCGCGCTACCGCGGTACGGGCACCGTGGCGAGCACCTGGTTGATGACGCTGTCCGCGGTGACGCCCTCGAGCTCGGCTTCGGGACGCAGCGCGATCCGGTGCCGCAGGGTCGGCCGGGCGAGCGTTTTGACGTCGTCCGGCGTCGCGTATCCGCGGCCGGACAGCCAGGCCCAGGCCCGGGTCGTGGCCAGCAGGGCGGTGGCGCCGCGTGGGGAGGCCCCGAGCTGGACGGCGGGCGCGGCCCGCGTCGCCCGGGCCAGATCGACGATGTAGCCGAGGACCTCCGACCGGATCTGGACGGCGCGGACCGCGTCGCGGGCGACCGCCAGCTGGGACGGCCCGGCGACCGGCCGGATCCCGGCCGCCGCCAGATCGGACGGGTCGAAGCCGGCGGCGTGCTGGGCCAGCAGCCTGATCTCGTCGTCCCGTTGCGGCAGCGGCACGGTGAGCTTGAGCAGGAAACGGTCGAGCTGCGCTTCCGGGAGCGCGTACGTGCCCTCGTGCTCGATCGGGTTCTGGGTGGCGATGACCGTGAACGGCACCGGCAGCCGCCGTGGTGCCCCTTCGACGCTGACCTGGCGTTCCTCCATCGCCTCCAGCAACGCGGCCTGAGTCTTCGGTGGTGTCCTGTTGATTTCGTCCGCGAGCAGCAGGTTCGTGAACACCGGCCCTTCCCGGAAGGTGAACCGGGACGTGGCCGTGTCATAGACCAGCGATCCGGTGACGTCTCCCGGCATCAGGTCGGGGGTGAACTGCAGCCGTTTGGTCTCGAGGGAAAGCGCTGTGGCAAGCGCCCGGACCAGCAGGGTCTTGGCAACCCCCGGGACGCCTTCGAGCAGCGCGTGCCCGCGGCAGAGCAGTGCCACGACAAGGCCGCTGACAGCGGCGTCCTGGCCGACGACCGCCTTGCCCACCTCGTCCCGCAACGCGATCAACGCCTGGCGGGCCGATTCGGGATCGTCTTCGGGATCGTCCGAGGTGCCCCGGTCCGGCAGCGCCTGGGCTGCCGGTCGGCCGGGATACAGGCGCGGTTCGGCCACCGGTGCCCCGGTGGCCGCCTCTTTCCGAGCTGGTGTCCGCGCCGCGGCCGCTGCCACGGCATCGCTGTCGCTGGCTGTCCCGGGCGCGCTCACTGTGTCATCACCTGCCTGTCCAGCGCGTCGAGCCGCTGCGCCAGCTCCACCAGTTCGTGATCCGTAACCGATGTGCGCGCCGGCTGGGACATGCCGGTGGCCGCGGCCATGGGATGACTCATCCCGGAACCGTACAGGAGTGACCTGATTTCTACTGGTGGCTGCCCGGTCCGGTCGGCAACCGAGATCACGAGCGTGTCCGGATCCGGTTCGGGATGCGCCGCCGCCGGTTCCCGCCAGGCTGCCGGGCGGGGCCGGGTCGCCAGCCCGAGCCGTTCGGCCAGGCGTGCCCGCAGCCCCGCCCGCAGCGCCGCCGCGGCCAGCTCCCGTGCCTTCCCCGCCGCGTAGAGCCGTCCTCGCCCCTCGACGGTCTCAGCCGCTCGTACCACGACCGGCAGCGGTTCGGCCACCGGTGGCCCGAGCCTGCGTCCCCGCCACAACGCGAGGACGACCACGGCGAAGGCGATCTGCAGGCAGCCGAGCACGACCCGGTCGGGAAGCAGGTCCGCCAGGCTGCTCCTGGCGGCCACCGAGCCTGGTCCGCCCGGACGCGGGAGCACCCATGTCACGCCCGGGTGCCGGTTGAGCAACCCGATCGCAAGTGCCGCGTCGCCCTCCTTTGCCAGCTGCTTGTTGGTCATGAACTCGGCGCTGCCGGACACGACGAACCGTCCGGCCGGGGCTCCCGAGGCGGTACGGACCGGCTGTTCCAGCACGACCAGGGTCGCGGCCGAACGCATTGGGTAACAGGCTGTCACACCGGTGGCGTCCGGTTGAGTGACCCGGAAGCCCGATCCGCCGCCCACGACGGCGGCCCGTGCCACCACGGCCTCGGGCAGCTGGCATTCTGGCGCACGCGCCGCGGCCGGCACACCGCCGGTGTTGGCCAGCGGCAGATCCAGGTTGTTGAGGACCGCGGTGGTCGGCTCGAGGAGCAGTACGTCACCGCCACGGCCGACCACCGCGGTGAGGGCGTCGAGGGTGGCAGGTCTGACACGTTCGGGATAGCGCATCACGATCGTGGTGTCGCGGGCAGCCGCCGTGGCCGCGACAGGATCATCGCTCACCGTGACGCCGACGCCGCGCGCCCGCAGGATCTCGGCCAGTGCTCTGGTCCCGCCTGGTGCGGCCGACGCCGGATCGAGCGGGCGATCGCTGGATTTTTCGATCATGGCGGACGCCGCCGCGTAGGCGACGACAAGCAGCGCCAGGACGGCGCCGATCCGGACACCACGGCGGACCGCCCGCGGATCGGGCCTGGCAGGTAGCGCGGTGGTGGTCACACCGGCACCGCACCGCGTGCGGCCTGACCCACCGGGCGTGGGCGCATGCCGGTGAGCGCCTCATCCGCCCGGACGACGAGCCGGTAGGAAGCTTCGGACGCGTCGAGCGCGCCATACCAGATCTCGCTGAACACGGTCACCGCGGCGGCCAGCGCGGGCGTGCTCCCGGCGTCTATCCGGGCGACCTCGGCGACGAGTTCGCCCGCGGTACGCCCTGGCCGGGGCTGTAGCACTCCGGTCTCCTCCAACATCCGCACGATTGCCCGCAGCCGTGACCGCACCGCTTCGGCGAACGCGCCCGCGAGCGCGAGGCCGTCGGCTTCGGCGCGCAGCGTGGCGGCGGACAGCGGGCTGCTGAGAGAAAGATCGTCCGGGTCCGTCCGCGAGCGCCGTCGGACCGGGCCGAGGCGCAGCCACACGACGCCCGCGGCCAGGGCCGCCACGATCACGATCGCCGCTATGCCAAGCCCGCGTCCCGACGGCTGTGTGGCGCTGGTCCACAGGTCGGTCAGCCGATCGCCGATCCAGTTCAGCACGCGCTCGGACCATCCCGGGCCGGCCTCGTGATAGATCGTCCTGGAAAGCTCACGGCGGGCTTCGCCCGCCGCCCCGTCATGGGTGACCGTTGGCCCGACCATGACGTCTACTCGTACCTCCGGTCGTTCGTCGCGCGCTCCCGCACCGTCTGGACGAGCGTCACGTCCAGCCCCTCCAGCCGGATGCGGCGGTCGATGTACAGCAGCACGATGACCCCCGCGCTGATGGGCGTGGTCACAGCTCTGGCCGCGATGTTCATGACGGCGGTGAGGAGGAGACCGAGTGCCGTCAGCGTGCCGTTGGACGGATCGGTCAGGGAACCGCCGCCGACAGCGATGATCACGGCAAGAGGGATCAGGAGGATGGCCGTGAGGATCCCGACCATGATCTCGGCGAGCAGCAGGATTCCGAAGGTCCGCCACCACGTGCCGCGGACCAGCGTCCACGAACGCCGCAGGGCTGTCGAGATGCTGCCGCCCTCGAGAACGAAGGCGGGAGTCGCCATGCAGAGCGCGACCATGACGAAGATGGCGCCGACAAACAGCCCGATGAGCCCGAGCACGGTCAGGAGACCTACCGCGATCGATAGGCCGATCAGCCCTCCGAGCCGAGGCTGGATGCGCCGCAGAGCCTCTCCGGCGCTCATCCTGCCACCCAGGACGGCCTCGCTGACCACCGCGCTCAGCATCCCGGCCAGGACGATGGCGAGAACGCCGTAGAGCACGAAGGTCACGGCTGTGGCGAAGCCCTCAGCCGCGGTGGACGTCCGCTGGCTCCAGGCGGTCAGCAGGGTACTGATGATCTGGACCACGGCGGTTGCGGCGATGGTCAGCCCGACGGTCGCCCCGGGGTTGCGGCGCACCGCGGTGAAGGCACCGTCAAGGATCTCGCCGACCGCGAGCGGGCGCAGCGGGATGATCCCCGGCTTTTCGGCCTGATGCCATGATCCGGGCTGTCCTGGTCCGTACTGGCCAGCATCGCCTGGCGGTTGCTGGTTCCAACCGGGTGGGGGCTGTGGCTGGCCCCATCCGGTTGGCGGCGGTTGCTGGTGCCAACCAGGCGGGGGTGGTTGTGGCTGGCCCCATCCCGGCTGTTGTGAGCCCTGGACGGGATCAGGCCCACCGTGCTGCTGAGGCTGCCCCCAGCCGGCGCCGTCGGTCATATCGCTCTCCCTGCGAAATCAAGGTCCCTGGAGCTTCTACCGGTGTGAGCGGCGGTAGCTCCCCACAGATCATTCCGTCCTCGGGCGGTTTTTCAGACAGCCCGGCCCCGCGTGCTGTTCCCGGCCGGGTCAGCAGCCGGCGAGCTGTGTGCTCACCTGGGTCCGTCCGGTGGGTGATCATTCCAGCTTTCCGCTTGTATCCCCCGCGATCGGTAGGTGCACGGCCATGGCCGGGATCGTGTCAGGCCGCCGCGGCCGTACGGCGAGCGGCCTGGCAGGACGTTCGCGTCGGTCCGCGCCGTATGCCGTTGTAGGCGATCATGATTCCGCGGGCTGGCGCCAGACACAAGTAGATGGAACAGGTATCGCGTACCACCGGTGGTTTGCGGGCTGCCGCCACCGTCCACAACCTGTTTGTCCACAGGGTTGGAAACACGCTGGCCCGGCGGGCGCGACGGGACGAGCATCCACGTTATGCCCAACACGTACATCAGCGCCGCATTCGATATTTTTCTCGATCTTCTCCTGCCGCGTTTCTGCGCCGGTTGTGGTTGTCCGGGCCCGGCGGTCTGCGCGGTCTGCGCCGGCTCCATCGATCGTCCGGCATTCCTCGCCGCTCCGGGACAGTTGGCCACGCCGGAGCGGCGGGGGCCACCACCGTACTGCTTTGCCGGCGCTGTTTACGACGGTCCGTGCCGGCAGCTTCTGCTGGGGTTCAAGGAGAAGGGGCGGCTGGATGCGCTGGGGCCGCTTGCGTCGGCGCTTGCCCGCGCGGTGCTCGCGGCCCGAGCCAGGCCGGCACATACCGGTCCGGTCATCCTCGTGCCGGTGCCGTCGAGCCGGTCCGCGGTTCGGCGGCGTGGTTTCGACCATGTGCGCAGGCTCGGTGACGGTGCGGCAAGGGCGCTGCGCCGGGCCGGTATGCCGGTACGGGTGGCCGCGATGCTGCGGCCGGTCCGGCCGTTGGCTGATCAGGCAGGCCTCACCGTGGCGGAGCGCGCGACCAATCTCAGCGGTGCGTTCGTCCTGCGTCACCGTGTCCGGCCGGTGGGCGGGCGCCGTCTCGTCGGCGGTCCGCCGTGGCGAGACGGCGCCAGGCAGCGCTTGCCGTCGCTGGCGTTGTTCATCGTCATCGATGATGTTGTGACAACGGGTGCGACCCTGGCCGAGGCCGTTCGGGCGCTGCGGCTCGGCGGGGTGCCGGTATCAGCCACCGCGGTAGTCGCCGCGACATTGGCGCGTCATCGCCCTTCCCGAGATGACCGGCCCCAAGGTGTCCATTTGCCTGCGACCGGGGTACCGGAGGGTTAAAACTGTCGTCACCCGCACCGGCGCCGCGGGAGTGGATCAGCGAAGCGACGGACCAGGGCGCTCGGGGTCCGGGCGGAAGGAACGAGGCAGCAGATAAGCCCTGACGTACGACATGGCATCGGAAGGTTGGTCTGGCCCGTTGCCGCGGGAGCCGCTGGCCGTCACCACCTCCGGTCGACAGGAAGGTGAAGCGAGTGGACATCGTTTTCAAGGGAAGGCACACCGCGGTTCCCGAAAGGTTCCGCAAGCACGCCGAAGCCAAGATTGCGAAGTTGGAGCGGTTCGATCACAAGGCCTTCCGGGTGGATGCGGAACTCTCCCGTGAGCACAACCCGCGTATGGCGGATGTCTGTGATCGCGTCGAGCTGACCGTGTTCTCACGGGGCCCGGTCATTCGAGCCGAGGCAGCCGCCGCGGATCCGTTCGCCGCCTTCGACCTGGCCGCGGCGAAGCTCACCGAACGGCTACGGCGTGCCGCCGACCGCCGCAGCCGCCACAACGGTGCGGCACGTGGCTCGTCGGGTCAGCTTGCGCGAGCTGTCGGCGGCCCGCGGGCAGGCCTGGCTGGCTCCACTGGCCGTGAGGCCGATGTCCACGCAGCTGTCGATAGCGACGCAGATTACGGGGATCCGGACTGGTCACCCATGGTCGTCCGTGAGAAGATCCATCGAGCCACGCCGATGACCCTCGATGAAGCACTGTCGAACATGGAGCTGGTCGGCCACGATTTCTACCTCTTCCGGGACATGCGTACGGGCCTCCCGAGCGTTGTGTACCGAAGGTGTGGATATGACTACGGAGTGATCCGGCTTGAGCTGGGCGAGCATGAGGAGCCCGGCGCGGACACTGCGGGACGAGATCACCGGAACGACCGGGGCGAGAGGTATGACGAAGCTCGTGGCGCGGTCGCAACGGTGTAAACGTAGGCGGGTCTAGCCGACGTGGGACCATCTGCCGTGGACGTCTTCAGTCACGTCCCCGCCACCCCGTGCACCAGCGCGGGGTGGCGGAGGCGCGGGCCGTTGCGACGCGAAGGAGGTCACATGACGGGGGATGGGCGTCAGCTTCGGGAGGACGCGTCGTCGCCACCGACGGATCCCGTACGGGTGCTCGTCGTTGACGATCACGCGCTTTTCCGGCGCGGCCTGCAGATGGTCCTCGAGCAGGAGAGCGACATCGAGGTTGTCGGCGAAGCCGCGGACGGTGCGGAAGCTGTCACGATGGCGGTGGACATGGCGCCGGACATCGTCCTCATGGATGTCCGGATGCCTCGCCGCGGCGGGATCGACGCGACCAGCGCCATCAAACAGGCGGTGCCCAGCGCGAAGATCGTTATGCTGACCATCAGCGATGAGGAAGTGGATCTCTACGACGCGATCAAGGCGGGTGCCATGGGGTATCTGCTCAAGGAGATCTCGATCGACGAGGTTGCCACCGCGATTCGCGCCGTGCACGGTGGGCAGAGCCTGATCAGCCCTTCCATGGCGTCGAAGCTCCTCACCGAGTTCGCGTCAATGATCAAAAAAACGGATGACCGGCCACAGCTGCCGACCCCTCGACTCACCGATCGTGAGATGGAGGTCCTGCGGCTTGTGGCCAAGGGGCTCAACAACCGTGATATAGCCAAGCAGTTGTTCATCAGCGAGAACACGGTCAAGAATCACATCCGCAACATCCTGGAGAAGCTTCAGCTGCACTCACGCATGGAGGCGGTGGTCTACGCGGTTCGGGAGAAGCTTCTGGAGATCACCTGAGATCGTGTCGGCTGGACGTCGGGCGGCGATTCAGGTGATTGTCGAGTGGGTCCTGTGGCCGCGGGACGCGCTCGGGGCCGCTTCGATGTGCCCACCGGCATCGCCCCCGCGGCCGACGGACGGTGTATCGGCGTTTTCGGGGCACCGATCCGGGGTCTCAAGCGTTGTGCAGGCTGAAGTCCGTGCGGATGTTGATCTAAGATGATCATTATTTCCTTTCACGTGGAGGAAAATAATGATCTTACCGTCACTGGCTGGTCGGGTAGTCTGTTGACCCGCCGGACCTGTCGTACGGCCGGATCGATCAGCGCGGACGGACTAGCCTAGTCTCGTTGCGTAGGTGACCCCGCTGACCAACCGCCCGAGGAGTTTCGCCCGTGGTACTTGAGAAGATCCTCCGCGCCGGTGAGGGTCGCATTCTGCGCAGGCTCAAGGCGATCACAGAGCAGGTGAACCTCCTCGAGGATGACTTCGTCGGGCTCACGGACGCCGAGCTCCGCTCGATGACCGACGAGTTCCGGCATCGGATCGACGAGGGGGAAACCCTTGACGAGATCCTCCCCGAAGCGTTTGCGGCCGTGCGCGAAGCGGCCCGCCGGACCCTGGGGCAGCGGCACTTCGATGTGCAGATCATGGGTGGCGCGGCGCTGCATCTGGGGAACATCGCCGAGATGAAGACCGGCGAGGGCAAGACCCTCGTGTCCACCTTGCCCGCCTATCTCAACGCGCTGTCTCGCAAGGGCGTCCACATCATCACGGTCAACGACTACCTGGCGCAGCGGGACGCGGAGAACATGGGGCGGGTGCACCGTTTTCTCGGCTTGACGGTTGGCGTCATTCATCCGCAGATGCCGCCGGCCGTCCGTCGTCAGCAGTACGAGGCCGACATCACCTACGGCACCAACAACGAGTTCGGATTCGACTACCTGCGGGACAACATGGCCTGGAGCGGCGAGGAGCTCGTCCAGCGCGGGCACAACTTCGCCGTCGTCGACGAGGTCGACTCGATCCTGATCGACGAGGCTCGGACCCCGTTGATTATCAGTGGTCCGGCGGACAACCCGACCCGTTGGTACACCGAATTCGCCCGTATCGCGCCGATGCTCGTGAAGGACACGGACTACGAGGTCGAAGAGGGCAAGCGAACGGTCGCGATCACGGAGTCCGGGGTGGCGAAAGTCGAAGACCAACTGGGCATCGACAACCTCTACGAATCCGTGAACACGCCGCTCGTCGGGTACCTCAATAATTCGCTGAAGGCCAAGGAGCTTTACCGCCGGGACAAGGACTACATAGTTACGGACGGCGAGGTTCTTATTGTCGATGAGTTCACCGGTCGTGTCCTGCATGGCCGCCGTTACAGCGAGGGAATGCACCAGGCGATCGAGGCCAAGGAAAAGGTCGAGATCAAGCAGGAGAACCAGACGCTGGCCACGATCACCCTGCAGAACTACTTCCGTCTGTACGACAAGCTGTCCGGTATGACCGGAACCGCGATGACCGAGGCGGCGGAGTTCCATCAGATCTACACACTTGGCGTCGTGCCGATTCCGACGAACAAGGCGATGGTCCGGGTGGACCAGCCCGATGTCGTTTACAAGACCGAGATCGCCAAGTTCGATGCGGTCGTCAACGACATCGCCGAGCGCAACGAAAAGGGACAGCCGGTTCTTGTCGGCACGACCAGCGTGGCGAAGTCGGAGTACCTTTCCAAGCAGCTGACCAAACGTGGTGTGAAGCATGAGGTGCTCAACGCCAAGCATCACGAACGGGAAGCGGCGATCATCGCCGAAGCAGGCTGTAGGGGCGCGGTGACCGTTGCGACCAACATGGCCGGCCGTGGCACTGACATCATGCTCGGCGGCAACCCGGAGTTTCTCGCGCAGGCCGAGCTGCGGGAGCGTGGCCTCAGTCCGATCGAGACCCCGGAAGACTATGAGACCGCTTGGCCGGAGGCCATCGAGAAAGCGCGGGCGTCGGTCGGCGCTGAACATGACGAGGTCGTGGAGCTCGGTGGGCTGTATGTTCTGGGCACTGAGCGTCACGAATCACGCCGGATCGACAACCAGCTACGTGGACGAGCCGGCCGGCAGGGTGACCGCGGTGAGTCCCGGTTCTATCTGTCGCTGGGCGACGACCTCATGCGGCTGTTCAATGCCGCTGCCGTCGAAGGGATCATGGACAGGCTCAATATTCCCGACGACGTGCCGATTGAGTCGAAAATCGTTACCCGTGCGATCCGATCCGCGCAGACACAGGTCGAAGGCCAGAACTTCGAGATCCGAAAGAATGTCCTGAAGTACGACGAGGTGATGAACAAACAGCGTACTGTCATTTACGAGGAGCGCCGCAAGGTTCTCGAAGGTGCGGACCTGCACGAGCAGGTCCGTCATTTCATCGATGACACGGTGGACGGCTATGCCCGCGGCGCGACGGTAGACGGCTACCCCGAGGAGTGGGACCTCGACACTCTTTGGTCCGGTCTCGGTGAGCTCTACCAGGTGGGCGTGGAAATTCCGGCTCCCGATGAGCGTGATGGACTGACGACCGAAACCCTGATCGAGGAGCTGCAGGTCGATGCGCACAATGCGTATGACCGGCGGGAGGAAGAGCTGGGCGCCGGTCCGGACGGTGAACCGCTCATGCGGGAACTGGAGCGCCGGGTCGTGTTGGCGGTGCTTGACCGAAAATGGCGTGAGCACCTTTACGAAATGGACTACCTGCAGGAGGGAATCGGCCTGCGGGCGATGGGACAGCGTGACCCGCTCGTCGAGTACCAGCGGGAAGGTTACGATATGTTCCAGACGATGATGGAGGGTATCAAGGAGGAATCGGTCAGGCTGCTGTTCAACGCCGAGGTCCAGGTTGCCGCTCCGGAGGACGCGGACGCCCAGAGCGGAAGCCCGTCGGACGGCACCGCGGTCGTCCCGGCCGACAGCGCGGCGCGGACCGCGGACGGTGCCGCTCTTGTCGCGGCGGTACGGGCCGCCACCGCGGGTGCCGCTGTCACCGCTCCGGCCACCCCGGCTGAGCGCGCCGCCCCGAAGACGGCTGTTGCCCCCTCAGCGCCCATGCCGCCGCCGGTATTTGTCAAGGGCCTGGAACCACGCCGTCCTATTGATGATCTTCGTTACACCGCGCCTTCCGTGGACGGCGGATCCACAGTGGTCACGACTCGGGCGTCTTCCGCTGGGCTCACCGCGGCGACAGCTGATCCAGCGGTGACAGGAAGCAGTAGCCGGCCCGCTCGCAACGCGCCGTGTCCGTGCGGATCTGGCCGCAAGTACAAGCGTTGCCACGGTGATCCGGCAAACCGCAACATGGCGTGACAGGGCATGCATGAGCTGGTTTGGGCGCTTAGAGCGACCGGCAATAGGGGACGCGAGGTGCGTGCCTTGGCCCCGCGACGCCGCGTCTCCTGTTGCCGGGCGCATGCCTGCGGCGGTCCGTCCCAGATGGCCCTTGGGGCGAGCGCCTTCCCGGGGTTCTCTCAGGGGGCGTCAACGGGTCTGTCAACGGGTTTGTAGCGCCGTGACCCGCCAACGGCCACTGACTGTTTCCATGCGCAGCGCGAGGGCCGACACACGCTCGCCCCGCGCGATCACCGCGGCGACCTCGGCGACCCCTTCCCGAGGCTCGCATACTCGCACACAGCGCAGGGTGTAGCGCCGCCTACGGACGTTGTCCCCGGCCAGCCGCTCGAGGTCCGCCTGGACCCGCGGGGAGGTCCAGGCGGCAAGATGGGTCACGGGCCGGATGCCCGTCATGGCCTCCACGATGGCGCGCACGACCACCGCGGCGACGGCGCGTGCCGACGGGGGGGCGGAGCGGTTATCCGAGGTCGCCATCGCCCCGGAGCGGGGAGCGGGGCGCCCTGTCCCAGGCCGGTTGGCCGCCTGTTGCGCAGGGATATCCACACGGGTGTCAGGCATAGCGAGAAGCACTGGTGCCGCGGCGGAGCCGGTGGGCGGGGCGGTGAGCCAGGCCGCTGCCTGCGGATCGTCATCATAAGGCGGATCGGTGGGCATGATCGGTATTTGGTAAAAACGACCGGCACGGATGGAGTGCGCACGGGTGGGTGCAGCAACGGTCACAGCGTTGTTCTCCAGTCGGCGGGGCGGGCGGGGTCAAGGCCCGGGGCGGGGCGGCTGGAGCCGCTGGCCGGGCAGGATCTTGTCGGGGTCAGGGCCAATCACGTGCTCGTTTGCGGCCCACCACCGTGGCCATTCCCGCGCGATCTGCGCGGTGGTCGCGCCTGGTCCGAGACTGCGGGCAGCGATTGCCCAGAGGGTGTCGCCGCGGAGCACGACGATCTCGGCCAGGTCAGTTGTGGAGGCGTCGTTGCTGTTTGTCGATGTCGTGGGCTGTCCGGCCGGTGCCGCGCTGGAATTTCCGACGCCACGTGGCGCGGCACCGGCTATCGGGTCGTAGGGCCTGGCAAGATCCGGCCACACCGGGGATGTTCCGGTGGATGCTGAAACAGTGGGTGACAACGGTGCCGCGGGGCTCGTGGGGACCGTCGTAGCTGGCGGCTGCGCTGTTGTGGCCGATACCGTCGACCTTTCCGCGGAAACCGTTGACGCGCCGCTTGCCGTGCCGGTGGCCGGGGGACGTGGGGGATGTGCTGATGTGGCCGGGGGACGTGGGGGATGTGCTGATGTGGCCGGCGGGGTCGCGGCCGGCGGCTGGGTGGTCGTTGTGAAGGTGGGAACGGCGCCGGCCGGATCCGCTGGAGCGGAGGGCCGGGAGAGGTCGGGCCAACTGGTTGCGGCAATAGTTGATCTTGGCTCGGTCGGTGCCGATATCGGTGCCGGTGGGGCGGCCCGCGGCGCTGGTGTGGCTGGGTGTCCTGCGTCGGCTGGTCGCTCGGGGGCGGCCTGGGAGCTCGCGGGCCGCCCGTGCTGGGGCGTGGCGGTCCGGTCATCCCGCGACGGCGCGAGCTGGGGCGCGGGCGGTACGTCTGTCGGAGCGAGCGTTGTGGGTACGCTCGGGCGGGCCAGATCTGGCCATGCGGTGCTGGTCGACGGGATTGCCCCGGGAATCGCGGCCTCCGTCGGCGTCGCGGCGAACGCTGGCACGGCTGTCCCCGCGGCGAGGGTTATTCCGAGCGCTATCTCAAGGACATGCCGCAGGGTTCGGGGCAGGATGCGCCGAGCCATGGCCGCGGCTGCTCGTCCGCCGGCACCTGGCAGCGTTGCCAGTACGCCCAGGACGAATCCCGCGCACAACCACAGCAGACATGTCCAGGCGGCAAGGCCGACCACGGTGATGAGCGCATGTTCAGGATCTGCTGTGACCCATTCTGGTACGGCGGTGAGGCCAGGTGGAAGGTCCGTCCACCGTGGGCCCTCTTTGATCATTAGAGCTGTCAGCGCCGCGGCGGCGGCCACTCCCGCGAGAAAGACGGGCAGGCGCCGGCCAGCTGACATCGGCGACCTCCGGGGTGCTCGGTGGATGATGATGAAACATGTTGTTTGACTGTGTTTGCTTGTGTAGTCCTCCGTCGGACCTCTGTCAAGACGTTTTGTGGCGTTTACCGGCTCTTGCTAGTAGAACATCAGGTGCGGCCTGGGATATAGCGGTATGTAGAGTCGATACTCATGGCCATGCCGCAGGGCGTGTCTGATGGATGGTGCCCCCGACGACGCTCGCCCGACGGCGTTTGGATGCGTCGCCGTCGTTGTTGTGGTTGGGGCGAACCGTCAGACGGGTCGCGGGCTGTGTTGCCGACGAGCCGAACGGGGTTGCCGACGAGCCGAACGGGGTTGCCGACGAGCCGAACGGGGTTGCCGACGAGCCGAACGGGCTCGTCCTGGCCGCGCCGGGCGCTCTTGCGGCCTGACCGGGAGCGGAGGAGGGGCCGGGTTGCGCTGGGAAGCTCTGTTCGCTGATCTTGAGATGCAGTGGGATGCCGCTGAGGCGGCTGAACTCGATGCGGAGCTTGTCGACAGAAGCCGTCGCGAAGCCGCGCACCTGCGGTTGCTCGACAGGCTGCGGCCGGCGGTCGGATCGTCGCTGCGGATCGGGGTGCTGCTGGGTGGGCGGGAGCGGGAAACGGGTCAGGTCCTCGGCGGCCGGCTTGCCGCGCTCGGGGTGGACTGGCTGCTTCTGCAGGAGAGCAGGGCCCAGGAGGTCCTGCTTCCGCTCCGTTCCGTCCTCTGGCTGCGCGGCCTGACCGCGGTGTCCGCCCAGCCCGGCCACGAAGGCCCGTTGGCCGCGCGGCTGGACCTGTCGTACGCGCTGCGCGGCGTGGTGCGGGATCGTTCGGTCTGTTCGGTCGTGCTGCTGGACGGCACCGCCGTGATGGGCACCATCGACCGGGTCGGCGCGGACTTCGTCGAGGTGGCCGAACACGCCGATGACGAGTTCCGCCGAGCCCGGTCAGTACGTGCGGTGCGGACGATCCCGCTGCCGTCGGTCAGCTTCGTCCGCCGGACAGCCTGACAGCCTGACAGCGAACTACCTAGTCGGCATACCGGTCGTCGACGAGCGCATCGCCGCGGCCCAGCGGATTCGCGACCACGAACGCGCGAGTCTGCTCGTATGCCCGTTGGATGTAGGCCTCGAGCTCGGTACGTTCCACCCGCCACTGGCCACGCCCACCGATTTTGATCGCCGGGAGCTCACCCGAGCGCACCAGCGCGTAGGTCTGGCTCGACGAGATGTTGAGAATCTCCGCCACATCGCTGAGCTGAAGGAAGCGCTCGTTCATCGGTCTGTCTCCCTGGCGATGGATGGGTCGTGACTCCTGTGTATCAGAGTCTGAGGGCAGGATCGCCTGTGAATGCCTCTACTTGTGGATAACAGCTGTCATTCGCCTGATTGTGTTGGTAGGTCCAGGGGTGTCGTCGCAGACCACGTACGCTCGGCGACCAGGGAGCCGCGCATGCCCTGACCGCCTGGTCTGTGCCGCGGCGCCTGCTGCCCGCCAATCGACTGTTCCTGACTGGCCAACGACGCCGCTGTCGCGGGCCCCGGGACATGAGCCACATGGAGGTCCGGGTGACCGACCTCACGCCCGCTGTCACTCTTGCGGAGAAACCCGCGGCCGTGCCGTCGCCGCCGGGGCGACGGCTGACCCGCCCGCGCTGGCGCGATTCCCGGCTGCTGGTCGGCGTCCTGCTGGTGCTGGTTTCCGTTGTGCTGGGCGCACGCCTGTTCGTCACCGCCGACAAGACCCGCGCCTGGGTCGTGGCGAAGGGGGATCTTCCAGCGGGGCATGTCATGGTGGCTGCCGATCTGGCCACAACCTCGGCGTATCTGAGCCCAGACGCCGCGAAGCGCTATTATCCCGGTGAGCGTGCTCCGGAGATGGTCGGGGCGGTGCTCGCTCGTCCGGTTTCAGCTGGGGAGCTGGTCAGCGGCGCTGACTTCATACGAAGTAATGTCACATCGACACGATTGGTGTCGGTGGTTGTGAAGGACGGTCGGGCACCTTCCCTCGTTCCGGGTGATCATGTGGATCTTTTCGCCTACCAGCGATCGAGCGCCGTGATCCCAAGCGCGGCACCGCAGGCTGGCCAGTCCGCTCAGGCAGCCCAACCGGCGGCGGGAGGCGCCGGTACGGAGGTGCTGGTGCTGCATGACGTCGAGTTCATCTCGCGGGAAGCTCTCACCGGTGGTGCTCATTCGTTGACCTTGCGAGTTCCGGTCGATTTTGCGATCAACGCTGTGGCGGCATCGCAGGGTGAACGCGTCGACGTCGTCAAGCTCGAGCGCGGCGCCCGCGGTGAGGTTGGCGGAGCGGGCCCGAGCGCTGTTCCGGGCTACGGACAATGAGCCTGCCGATCCTCACCGCGGTGACCAACTCGGTGGTCGAGTCGGGGCTGGTGACCGCGTTCGGCCGCCGTGACCTCGGGGTGACGGTCGTCCGGCGGTGTGTGGACCTGCCCGACCTGCTGGCCGCCGCCACGACGGGCGCCGCGCGGGCCGCGTTGTTGTCGGCGGACCTGCGCCGGTTGGACCGGGAGGCGTTGACGCGCCTGGCAGTCGCCGGGGTCGCGGCCATCGGGCTGATCGTGCCAGGCGACGAGGAGGGCGAGCGGAGGCTGCGCCAGCTCGGCGTCGCGGCGGTGATCGCGACTGACTCAACCGCGGAGGTGGTGGCGGCCGCGGTGGTGGAAGCGGCCCGGGCGCTTTCCGACCGTGGCCAGGCGGCATTGCCCAGCGGCGCCTACGGCGAGCCGATGGCGAGTTTCGCCGCCGTGGCACCGGTGGTGCCGATGCCCGAGGCCGCGGATCTGCCCGAGCTCGGCGCGGGGCGAGTGATCGCGGTTTGGGGTCCCACCGGCGCGCCGGGCCGTACCACGGTGGCATTGTGCCTGGCCGCCGAGCTCGCCGGCATGGGACTGCCCACGCTGCTCATCGACGCTGATGTCTACGGTGGATCGATCGGTCAGCTGCTGGGGCTGCTGGAAGAGGCGCCGGGGCTTGCCGCCGCCACTCGGTCGGCGAATCAGGGCACTCTGGACGTGCCCCGGCTCGCGGTGCTGTGCCGAGACCTCGGTGGGGGGCTGCGGGTCCTGCCCGGGATCGCCCGTCCGTCGAGGTGGCCGGAGCTTCGCCCGGCGTCCGTCGAGGTTGTGCTGGCACTGGCGCGAAGGCTGGCAAGTTTTGTCGTGGTCGACTGCGGGTTCTGCCTGGAGATGGACGAGGAACTGTCGTTCGACACGGCCGCGCCCCGCCGCAACGGGGCGACCCAGGCGGTGCTCGGCTCCGCCGACACCATTCTGGCGGTGGCATCGGCGGAGCCGGTGGGACTGGTCCGCTTCGTCCGTGGCCTGTCCGATCTGCGGGAGGTCATACCGGGGACGGATCCGTGGATCGTGGTGAACCGGCTGCGCGGCGCGGCCGTGGGGGGAGACGCCCGGCGGGAGGTGTCCCGCGCGATGGTGCGCCATGTCGGCTCGGAGCCTGTCGCTCTGGTGCCGCTGGACATGGCTGGGATGGACGCCGCGCAGGCCGCCGGCCAGCTGCTGCGTGATGTCGCTCCACAGTCCCCGGCCAGGCTCGCGATCGGCGAGCTCGCCGCGAGGGTGGCGGGCCGCCCGGTGCGCGGGCGCCGCCGGCGCTCCACGGCCCGTCACTGAGTGGTCGGCGCTGGACGTTCATCCAGGGGCTGCCGGCGCCAGCCGGCGCCTCGCGTCGCTGTCGTCAGCCCAGGTAGGACACTGCTACCGGGGCCTTCTCCGCCTCGCGATGCACGCACCCCAGCCCCGCTCTTTGATCCATACCCCTATTGCCGGGCGCTCTGAGCCCGCCGACACAACGCGTCACCAACGACGGTGAGCAGCCCGAGCCGCGAATGTCATTTTTTGCCGTGAATGTCCTTTTAATCCTCGCGCCGCGCGGTTACTGACCGCGCTTCCGGGGCAGTCTGTCTGGGTGACTGATCGTACCGAAAGACGAGCGCTCGGCAGCTGGTTTGTGCCTTGGGTCGGCGTGTCGGCGTCATTGTGGGCGTTTTGGGCGGACAAATAGACCGATCATTGCCGGGAGGCAACAATTGTGGCAAGGGGGTCACGTTTTGCATATTTAAGAGGCGAGTAACAATCTTTCATAACATTAAGTTAGGGTGAGCACCTGCGTCACCGCAGTAGGCGGGAGCAGAAAATGATCACCAAGTGCTCTATCAAGGCGGCGGGGGGTGTATCGGGTGAGCCGGGAGTACGCCAAGGCGGTGGGAACCCGTCTTCGGGCCATACGGATCCAGCAGGGAATGTCGTTGCAGGGGGTGGAACAGAAGTCACGCGGGCGGTGGAAGACCGCCGCGGTCGGCTCGTACGAGCGGGGCGATCGGATGATCAGCGTCCATCAGCTGTCCGAACTGGCGGCGTTCTACGGTGTTCCGGTGTCGGCGCTTTTGCCGGACGAGGAGGCGTTGCCGCCGCGCGAGCACCGGCCCCGTACGGTTCTTAATCTGAAGAAGCTCACGGAGGCGCCACCGGACTCGTCCGGGCTCGTACGGCGTTGGGTCGCACAGATTCAGCGCCAGCGCGACGACTATGCCGGGCAGGTCCTGTCCATCCGGGATGGCGATTTGAGGGCGTTGGCGCTGCTGCACGACACCACACCGCAGGAGTTCGCCGAACGGCTGCGGGCGTGGGGCGTGCTTGAGACCAGTTTCGGTGAGGAGGAGGCCGCCGAGTAGGGCTGTTGCCGAGCCGGGCGCGTTGACGTCATTGTTGTCAGCCATGCGCGGTGGTCGGCGGCGGGATAGCGCGCAGCCGAGATCGCGACGTACTACGGGAGGTGGCTGATGGCTGACAGACGGGCGCCCCGTCGTGGCCTGGTCCTGGGTGCTGGGGGTGTGCTCGGATCGGCATGGATGATCGGTGCGCTCAGCGCATATGAGGACGCGACCGGAACCGATGTCCGCACCATGGACATGGTCGTCGGGACATCGGCCGGAGCGGTGCTCGCCGCTCTGATCGGGACCGGCACCGGGGTCGGGACAATGGTCAACTCCGAGTACGGGCGGCCGCTGTTCGGGGATCCGGTCCTGGACTACACCCGGCTCGGCTCGGCACTGCCGCCGAGGCCGCGCATGCGGATCGGCTCCCGTCGGCTGTTGGCCGTCTCGGCACGCCACCCGCGCAGTGTCACTCCGTTGGTAGCCCTGGCCTCCCTGCTCCCGCAGGGGCGCGGGACACTCGCCGCGCTTGGCGAGCTCGTGTCCACGGCGGGTAGTACCACCGCGACCTGGCCATCCTCGGCGAAACCGTGGATCGTCGCCATGGACTACGACACCGGGACCCGGGTCGTGTTCGGCTCGCCGGGAGCGCCCCGGGCCTCGCTCGCCGAGGCTGTGATGGCTTCCTGCGCGATTCCGTCCTGGTACGCGCCGGTCATGATTGACAGCCGGCCCTACATCGATGGCGGGACGAGATCGCCGGCATCGGTGGACGTACTCGCCGGCCTGGGGCTTGACGAGGTGCTGGTGTTTGCTCCTGCCTGCTCCCTGGTCCTGGACCAGCCTCGGGGCGCGCTGGCCCGGGTCGAACGCCAGCTCCGGCGGTTGGCGACCCGGGTGGTGGTGCGCGAGGCCGAGCTGCTGCGGTCCGCGGGAACGAAGGTCACGCTCATCTGCCCAGGACCGCAGGACCTGGCGGTCATCGGCGCCAACGTCATGGACCTCAGCCGGCGGCGTGAGGTTTTCGAGACCTCGCTACGGACCAGCGCGGCGGCGCTGGCGCTGCCCGACGCCGCGGGCGGGCCGCTCGCGGCTGCCGGCTGAGCCTGCTGGTTCAACCGCTGGTTCAACCGGCGGGCGAGGGGATCAGCCGCCGGGCCGGGCCGAGCCAGGCCGGTCCGCCTTCCTGCCGCCGGCCGGGCGCCGGATAGCGCACGGCACACTGGCGTCGTGCGCGTTTATCTACCGTCAACCCTGTCGGCCGCGCGGGGCGTCCTCGTGGACCGCCTGGTTCCCGCCGGGCTCGGTTTTGCCGTCACCGGGGCCGTTCGGGAGTGGTATGCCGGGTCGGATACGGACGAGATGGAGTACGCCTTGCTTCTCGAGGCCGCCAGGGGCAGTCTCAGGCTGCTCGATGACGACCCGACGGCACCCCGGCGCCGGGTTGTGTTTGCCGTGGATGTCGACGATCATCAGGTGCGCATCCGTGATGATCTCGATCGGGGGGTGGTCGAAGTCGCGGTACCTGTGCCGATAGCCGCGGTTCGGGCCGTTCATGTGGATGATGCTGATGCGCAGGCTGTCGTTGCCGTGGCCGCCGCGGCCGTGGTCGAGGCCGATCTCGGTGGCGAGGACGCGGCTTTCCTGGTGGACGAGGCTGATGGGTATGAACTGCTCTGGTATGCCACGCAGGAGCTGGCGGATCTTCTGTAGGCGTTCGTGGACGGATCGTGTTCAGGTGTTCGGTCGCGTGGATCCGGCCGCGTGGATCCGGGCGGGCTGGTTCTCCCGTATGGGCAAGGGGTGACACAGGTGGACGCTGTCACGATCGTCCCGGAGCCGGTGAATGAGCCGGTCCGCGACTACCCCGCGGGAAGCGCGGAGCATGCCAGCCTGCGGGCTGAGCTTGCGCGGATGGCGGGTGAACGCGTCGAGCTCCCGTTGGTGATCGCGGGCGAATCCCGGCCGGGTACCGGAGAGCCATTCGAGGTGGTG
>NZ_CAKJTO010000016.1:42103-59001 GCF_917627405.1 Protofrankia sp. Cj5 | reverse complement strand
GCTCCTTGATCCACACCCCTATTGCCGGGCGCTCTAAGGAGTCCTGATCTCCAAAACGAGAACACGCCCCGCGGGCCCGCGATGGTGTAGATCTTCGACTGGCAGACCGCCTCGCCTTCCAGCCGAAGATCCTAAAGACGCCCGGACGTACCGAAGCGTCCCACCGTCAGCGGCCTTGACACATCAGAGAAACAACTGCCGCCCACGCTTGGGACAACCGCCGTACCGACATCCCCCTTGGATCTAGCCTGATCGCACCTCAAGCAACGGAGGCTCCCAAGCAACTGGCAACCCTCCGTAACTGGAACTTATGGACCATGGCGACAAAAAAGGAGGACCCGATGCATCCGATCGCACCGGCGTGGAGCTATACCTCGCTTCCCACGGATGGGATTCCCTTGAGGAGCGCGCGGACCTCCGCCTCCCGGTAGCGGCGGTGACCGCCAAGGGTGCGTATCGAAGTGAGCTTGCCCGCTTTGGCCCACCGGGTCACGGTCTTCGGGTCAACTCGAAACATGGTTGCCACTTCGGCGGGCGTCAGCAGCGGCTCAGCGTCCGGTGTTCTCGTCGTCATTGTGTTGGCCTCCCGTCACAGAGCGTTGCTCCGTCCCATACAGATCGTGCATCCTTCGGGGGCATTTCGGACATGGCACGTCAGGACCATCTGCTGACTAGTCACACGACGTCCGAAGCGAGCAGCCACGCTCAGTTATCGATTGCAAGCCGTCAGCTTGCAGACTCCCTTGCTTGAACCGGTCTCCACCGGTTCAAGACTCGCTCATAGGCCGCAACCGCCACATCTGTTCGCCCTCGGCGTAACGCGTCGAGGGCCTCGTCGAGGTCTTCGACCGACGTGTCGTTACGCAGGGCGTCGTCGTCGAGCAGATCCACGAGCCCGCCGTAGTCGAGCTCGATCCAGCTGTGCGGATGAAAGTCCGCCAGCCACCCTCTGATCTCAGCCAGGCCATCGACGCCCGGCGAGTCCGGAGCGACCCTGCGCAGCACCTCCAACGCCTCCAGCGCCAGTCCGACCCGCCGCCGGGCAAGGCTCATCGACGTCCGGTACGACAGCGACCGGTTGGCGCTGTCACCGGTGACCAACATGCGCTCCGCCGGAGCGAACAGGACGAACCATGGTGGTGGCACCATCCAGGTGCACGTCTGGACGTAGACCTTGAGATCCGGGCGGCGGGTACGCCAACGATCAAGCTCGATCTCGGCGGGGTCCGCGAGCCGCCGCGGGATGAAGGCCTCCGCCACCCGATCCGGCAAGCCACCGCGGAACTCCATCGCCGCCTGCCACACCCGCAGCTGGGTGTACCAGGGACAGACGAACATCAGGCCGTCGGCCATCTGGATGAAGGCGGACTCGTCCGCGACGTCCAACGACGGCCGGATGGTAGCGACCAGGGCGATAACCCGCTCCTGGCGAGCACCGGCACGGCGGCTGGGAAGCCGCCCCTTGGCCGCGTAGCGCTCCCAACGGAGTCGCTCAGCCGGCGGAAATGCCGCCAGCGGTTCGTACACCCGCAGATAAGCCGCTGGACTGACCACGGGAGCCACAGACAGATCCTGGCACGCCACGGCCTCAGCGGGGCGCCGCAGGGCGCAGCGGAGCCCGCCGCCGGCCCGCGGCCGACCGCCCGTCGACCTTTTGCTCTCGTGTCCGGGCATGGCTGGATAGGTTGCGGACACGAGCCACGCCCCTTAGTGGTCGGCGCCGGCAGCCCCCGAAGGACTCCCAGCGCCGACCACTTATGTGCGCTTGCCAGCCAACCTTCTCCGGCGAAGGGAGCCCCACCGGTGCGGTCCGTCTTCACCGCCGGCTCACAGCATGAACAGGTGACGTTCTGCGTGGATCCCGCCAGCGGGCTGCGTGCGATCATCGCAATCTATTCCACGGCCCTCGGCCCGGCTCTCGGCGGGACCAGGTTCCATCCCTACGCCGACGAGGACGCGGCCCTGCTTGACGTCCTCGCCCTGTCCAGGGCCATGGCCTACAAGGCCGCCTGCGCCGGCCTCGACCTCGGCGGCGGCAAAGCAGTGATCATCGGCGACCCGCACCGAGACAAGTCGGAGCGGCTGCTGCGCGCGTACGGGCGCTTCGTCAGCTCGCTCGGGGGCCGCTATATCACCGCTTGTGACGTCGGCACCTACGTCGAGGACATGGATGTCATCGCCCGTGAGTCCCGCTGGGTCACCGGCCGGTCGCCGCTGCATGGCGGCTCCGGCGACTCCGGCATCCTGACCGCCTACGGCGTGTTCGAGGGGATGCGTGCGTGCGCCGAGCACGTGTGGGGCACGCCGTCGCTCGCCGGCCGCCGGGTCGCCGTCGCCGGGCTCGGGAAGGTCGGCCGGCGCCTGGTACGCCGGCTGCTCTCCGACGGCGCCACGGTGGTCGCCGCGGACGTCAGCCAGGCCGCCCTGGATCGCGTCCGCGCGGAGCATCCCGAGGTCGAGCTCCGGGCCGATCCCGATGCGCTGGTCAGCGCCGACGTCGACGTGTACTCGCCCTGCGCGCTGGGCGGGGCGCTCACCGCGGAGGTGGTGGGCGCCCTGCGTGCGCGCGTCGTGTGTGGCGGAGCTAACAACCAGCTCGCCGACGCCGGAGTGGATCAGCTACTGGCCGCCGCGGGTGTGCTCTACGCGCCCGACTTCGTGGTCAACGCGGGCGGCCTCATCCAGGCCGCGGACGAGTTCGAGGGTTACTCGCACGAACGGGCACAGGCCAGGGTCAGCCGTATCTTCGCCTCGACGCTGGACGTTCTCGCCCACGCCGAGCAGACCGCGGTCACCTCCACCGTCGCCGCCACCCAGCTCGCCGAACGCCGGATGGCCGAGATCGGACAACTACGCACGATCCTCGTACCATGACTCCAGGCAAGCAATTTCAGATTTCGACCTGTGGCACACATCACATGCCGCTCATCGCGATCGCCTCGCGGCCTGAGAACTGTCGGGTTGGCGTGCCCAGGAGCCCGCGATCCCTGTAGTCTCGGGAGGCACGAGATAATGAGAGCACCGGGGCGGGTCCCCGTCGTCATGTTCGAGGGGGTCGAGCCATGGGGCGCGGCCGAGCAAAGGCCAAGCAGACGAAAGTCGCCCGCGAACTCAAGTACAACTCGCCCAACATGGATCTGGATCGCCTGAAAGCCGATCTAGGTGCCGGTAGCGCGCGAGAAGACATCGCGGACGATCCGTACTCGGATGATTCCTACGAGTACGACTACGCCGACGAGGACGAGGACACCGGTCGGCGGTAAGTAACACCAGCATGGTTGCGGGTCTCCGGATTCCGGGCTCCCATGTGACCAAGGGCGACGCGATGGTGATCATTATCGCGTCGCCGGCGGCCACAAGGAGCCCATGCGGTCATGGCCTACCAGGTCGAAAAACGGCCGCGTGGCCCTTGCGTGCCCGCGTTCACGGGATCCGGCGCCGCATCCATGCATGCTCTTTGGCGCATGCCATCAGACCATGGTGTCCGGGCGCGGCCGGCCTCGGCGGACAGCCGCCAGAAGCCGGTGACCCGTGCGCCGCATTCGGCGATGGCTCCGGTGTGGCCTGTGCCCTGATGAACGGTACTTCCGTCAACCATTCCGGTCCGTACGGACTCGACCGGCACACGTGGCAAACTGACGGAGTCGGATCCCCGCCGACGGATGAAGATCATCCAGCAAACCGAAGGACGCACGATCATGGTTCTTTTCAGGCGTCCAGAAGCTTTGCGGAACTCCGGCTGGCGGGCCGCACCGACCGTTCCGACCAAGTGGATCTTGGACTGAACGTATGAGCCTACAAGAAGGCTGCTTGTGGGCATCAGCGCGTTGCCCACAAGGTCGAGACGGGGGCCGGCTACATGTCCACCAAGCCGCCAACCGGGCAGCGGCCGACGGCCTCCCCTTCTGATGCTACCCAAGGTAGCGTCGCGCTCGTCCCTTCTCGCACACTCACGACGCTACGCGGCGCGTTCTCGCTCACATCCCTGCTGGTCGCGGCAGGTGGGGGAATCCTGGCCGCATGGGACGACAGGCCCCGCTGGGACGCGTTCACCCTGATACCGGGCGCGTGGGTTGTCGTGCTCGCCGTCACAGGGATGCTGGCACCGCGTTTCGTCGTCCGGCGCGGACCTCGCCAAACGTTGTTACACAGCGCCATCGTGACCGCGGGCACCATCCTCGCCATCCTGACGGCGGCCGTGTCCATGGGCAGCCGCAGCCCGCTGGTGACGTTCCCTGCCCCACAGGCCTTCGCGGCGGCGGCTGTCGCCACGGCGCTCTACACGGTCTCGATGTGGATCCAGACCGCCGCCACCGCCCGTTGGTCGGCTCGAGCGCCCACCGAGTACCTCCGCTGCGTCCCGTGGCTCGGCGCGGCAGGCATGACCGCCACTTTCGGCCTGCTGGTGGTCACGACCACGTATTGGAAAGCGATCACGTTGTGCGCGGTTCCGCTCGCGGCGGCCGGTCTCACCATCGCCTATCAGTTCAGACTGCGGTCACTGGCGGAGAGCAATCGCTGGAAAGAGATCAATTTCGTGTCCCGGGAACTCGCGGACGGGGACGAATCGGCCATCGTCGGAATCGCCCGGCACCGGGCCGCGACGCTGTTCCAGGCAGACGACACCGCGCTGCTGCTCTGGCCCACCCCATCGGCGCACCTGGACGCCCCCAGCGAGGTGGCCGACCTGCCTCCGGCTCCGGAAAGCGCACCGGTCGCGAGCCATGCGCCAGCGCCGCTCCGGCGCCGCCCTCGAGCGGTACGCCAGGTCCAGGAGATTGCCGCCCCGCTGATGGCGGGCAAGCTGTGGATCGGTGTTCTCACGTTGTCCTTCCGCCAACCGGTGGCCTGGCACGAACGCGAAGATCAAATACTTGTCGCGTTCACCCACACCGTCTCCCACGCTCTCGCCCACACCCGGCTCAATGCCCACGCGCGCCGACAGGCACAGGAACAGGCGCACGACGCCAACCACGACTGGCTGACCGGACTCGGCAACCGGCGCCTGTTGATGGCAAGAACCACCGCTGAACTCGAACGACAATCCGTGACCGGCGGCTGCGTCGGCCTTATCATGATCGACCTCGATCGCTTCAAGATCATAAATGACACCCTCGGGCACAGCGCCGGCGACCGCGTCCTGCAAGCCATCGCCGAACGGCTGCGCCGGAGCAGCCGGGACAGCGATGTGGTCGCACGGCTCGGTGGGGACGAGTTCGCGGTTCTCATCACCCGCGTCGAAAGTCCGGCACAGGTCGAGACGGTCGCGGCGGAACTCGCCGATGTGCTGTGCCGCGACGTCGTCTTGGACGGCATACCGCTGGCCGTGGAGGCGTCGCTCGGCGTCGCCTGCTGCCCGGACGACGGCACGACCAGCGAAGAACTGTTACAACACGCCGACATAGCCATGTACCAGGCGAAATGCTCCCACCCTCGATGGCGGAGATTCACAGCCGACAGCCACGATGCCTCACTCGAACGCCTCGCGCTCGTGGCGGAGCTGAAATCCGCGATCAGCGAAAACGAGCTCGTGCTCAACTACCAGCCCCAGGTCAAGCTGCAAACCGGTCAGATCAGTGGTGTCGAGGCACTCGTCCGTTGGGACCACCCCTCTCGGGGGATGCTCTCCCCCGAGAGGTTCGTTCCCGCGGTCGAACAGTCCGGGCTGGTCCAGGACTTCACCAGGGTGATCCTGGAGCAGGCTCTGATCGCCTGCGCCGGCTGGCGCGCCAGCGGCTTTGACATCACGGTGTCGGTCAACCTCTCCGCCCGCAATCTCCTGAACACCGACCTTCCCGGCGAAGTGGCAAAACTGCTGGTGAAGTACAGTGTGCCGGCCTCTTCGCTCACACTGGAAATCACCGAAACCGCGATGATGGCGGACAAGACGACAGCCCATCGGCTTCTTGGCGGCCTCCGGGAGATCGGCGTCCGGATCGCTGTTGACGACTTCGGTACCGGCTTCTCCTCCCTGACCCTGTTGCAGGAACGGGTGCTCGACGAGGTCAAGATCGATCAGACCTTCGTCCGAAAACTACTGGTCGAGCAAGGCGACGCGGCGATCGTCGAGGCCACCATCCACCTGGCGCACACCCACAACCTGCGGGTGGTCGCGGAAGGGGTGGAGACCGCCGAGCTGATGGAAGCGCTGACGGCATTGCACTGCGACTTCGCCCAGGGGCTGCACATCGGCGCGGCTATGCCGCTGGCCGAGCTGACCAACCGGCTGCGGGAGGCCGCTTCCACCCCGCGGCTGGCCGTGGGCACGAACGCTCGGATCCTGCCGCTGCACCGCCGGCGCCCATAGGGCGTGTCCGATTTTAGATCATCGCCCGCATCGGCCACCATCCATCAGGTACGCCCCGGGGTCAGCGAGGATGCTCTCCGAACAGCTTCGCCTGACCGCCAGGACCGCCGCCAGGACCGCCGCCAGTGCCGGTGCCGCTGCCGGTGCCCTCGGTCAGATCGTTCACAGCGCCGTCGGCATCGCCACGAACGACCTCGCCGATGATCCATGCCGGTATCCCGCGCGCGGCGAGCAGATCGAGAGCGGCCGAGGCGTCACTATCGGCTAGGACCGCGACCATCCCCACACCGAGGTTGAACGTCCGTTCCATCTCGGCCGCCGCAATACCGCCACGCTCGGCGACCAGAACGAACAGGGGCGGCGGTGCCCAGGTGGAACGATCCAGGCGGGCGGTCATCTCGGCGGGAATCACCCGGGCCAGATTGGCCGCGAGCCCACCACCGGTGACGTGCGCGAAGGCATGGACGTCCAGCGCCGCGGCCAGCGCCAGGCAGTCACGGGCGTAGATCCGCGTAGGGGTGAGCAGAGCCTCGCCAAGAGTGACACCCAGGCTGTCCTCATAGCGCTCCAGAACGGCCCGGCCCTCGGCCGACACCCCGCCCGCGCCATCGGGATCGACCGGGCCGAGCAGCACATGACGGACCAGGGAGTAGCCATTGGAATGCAGACCTGACGAGGCCATCGCCACCACCGCGTCCCCGGAGCGCACCCGCTGCGGGCCGAGCAGCGCATCCGCCTCCACCACGCCGACACCGGTGGCAGCGAGATCGTAATCGTCCGCGCCCATCAGGCCGGGATGCTCAGCGGTCTCCCCGCCGACGAGTGCGGCGCCAGCCTGCTGGCAGCCGAGCGCGATCCCGGCGACGATCGCGGCGATCCGCTCCGGGACGACGGCACCGCAGGCGATGTAGTCGAGCAGGAACAGCGGTTCAGCGCCACAGACCACCAGGTCGTCCACGACCATCGCGACCAGGTCGACACCGACGGTGTCATGCCGGCCGACGGCCCGCGCAACAGCAATCTTCGTACCGACGCCGTCGGTCGACGAAGCGAGCAGGGGACGCCGGTAACGGGTGACGTCGAGCGCGAACAGCCCGGCGAAGCCCCCGAGCGATCCGACCACCTCCGGGCGGGTGGCCCGTGCGACGTGCCCGCGCATGAGGGCGACCGCCCGGTCCCCGGCGTCGATGTCCACGCCCGCGTCCAGATAGGACACGTTCGTCGCAGGCCGGCCAGGTGGCACGTCCGGGGCACTCGGGCCGGCCCGACCGACCGAGCTGCCCGAACCGGGCGGCGGCGCGCTCACCGTTGCCGCGTCGCCGGGCCGGCGCTGTCGACGGGCGTCCCCGCCCGCAGGGCGTCCATCAGCACGCCGCTGTCCAGTGGAGGATCGCATGCATGGTCCGCGCGGGAGCCGGCGGGCGGCCCGGCGACCGGCGGCACGTCGTCGGCCCCCTCCAGCAGATACTTGCCGAGATGGTCGGCGTGCGGCAGCGCAACCGGGTAGACCCCGTCGAAACAGGCGCGGCACAGCCGCTGTGCCGGCTGGCGGGACGCCGCGACCAGGCCGTCAAGGGACACATAGGCCAGGGAATCAGCCCCCAGCGACTCCCGGATCTCATCGATGCCGGCACTGTTCGCGATCAGCTCGGAACGGGTGGCGAAATCGATGCCGTAGAAACACGGCCAGCGCACCGGCGGCGAGGAGATCCGCACATGTACCTCGATGGCGCCGGCCTCGCGCAGCATCCGCACCAGGGCTCGCTGGGTGTTACCACGCACGATCGAGTCGTCGACGACGACAAGCCGACGGCCGTCGATGACGTCCCGCAGCGGATTGAGTTTCAGCCGGATCCCGCGCTGACGGATCGTCTGCGACGGCTGGATGAACGTCCGTCCCACGTAGGAGTTCTTCACCAGCCCATCGCCGTACGGAATGTGGCTGGCCTCGGCAAAGCCGACCGCCGCGGGCACGCCCGACTGCGGCACCCCGATCACGAGATCGGCCTCGGCCGGCGCCTCGCGAGCGAGTGTCCGGCCGACCTCGACCCGGGTCGCGTGCACCGAACGGCCCGCGATCGTGGTGTCCGGACGCGCGAGGTAGACGTACTCGAACAGGCAGCCGTGCGGTGTCGCCGGTGCATACCTGCGGGAGCGCGGCCCGCTCGCGTCGATAACGATCAACTCACCCGGCTCGACCTCACGGACGAAACCGGCACCGACGATGTCGAGGGCGGCCGTCTCGCTTGCCACGACCCAGCCGGTGTCCGCTCCGTCCCCGCCGAACCGGCCCAGGACCAGCGGATGCACACCATGGGTGTCCCGGGCCGCGTACAGGGTCGACGTGTCACAGAACACCAGCGAGAACGCTCCGGCCAGCCGGGGCAGCACGTCCATGGCCGCCTCTTCCAGCGTCGGGCCGGGATGCGCGGCCAGCATCGCGGTGATCAGATCGGAGTCCGTCGTCGCCCGGATCCTGCCCTTGACCGGGTCGACAAGGTCCGCGGCCAGCTTGACGGTGTTGGTGAGGTTACCGTTGTGGCCCAGCGCCACCTCCCCCCCGGTCCGTGACGATCGGTAGGACGGCTGGGCGTTCTCCCAGGTGGACGACCCGGTCGTCGAGTAACGGGTGTGCCCCACGGCGAGATGGCCCGACAGGCTGGCCAACGTCATCTCATCGAAAACCTGGGCGACCAGGCCCAGCTCCTTGAAAACGAGGACTCTGCGGCCGTCAGCGACGGCCATACCCGCCGCTTCCTGCCCCCGATGCTGCAACGCATACAGCCCGTAATAGGTGAGGTTCGCGACGTCTTCGTCCGGCGCCCACACGCCGAACACCCCACAGGCGTCCCGCGGGCCCGGATCGTCGGCGTACTCACGAACCAGGTCCTCGCCACCAGGATGTCGAAGATCGGCGAACTGTCTGTCGCCGCGGGGGGCATCCGCTGCATCGGGGGAGATCGCAGGCCGGGCGGAGATGGACATCGAACAGTCGCCGACGTCGGGCAACACGGCTCCTCGGGACGTCGTTTGTCTGGTCCGCGGTCCACGCTAGCAGCGTCAGCCCGCCCGGCACCCGTCGATCTCCGACTCATGCGGGACGCCACGAACGGATCCGCTCCGGGTAGCCCCATCAGGCGCCTGGGGCGCGCCCACGACGGAAACGGCCGGTCAGCCGGTCAGCCGATCTGCCGTACCGAGCCGGGCAGCAGCGGGAGGAACGGCAACGGGAGGAACGGACGCAGATCCGCGCGGGAGCCGCTGGCCCGCACACGGCCGTCCGCCACCGCATCCACCCAGCTCAGGCGGCCCACGACGACGTCGACGAAGGTGACCGGATCGGTTTCGACCACGTTCGGCGGAGTGCCCCGGGTGTGTCGTGGGCCCTCGATTACCTGTATCGCCGCGAACGGCGGCACCCGTACCTCCACGCAGCGTCCTGGAGCGCGCGCGGCGAGCAACCCGATGATCGTCCGCACGGCGATGCGCAGCGCGTCCCGGGCCGGATCGACCCCCAGATCAAGACCGTGGACGACACCGTCCAGCACCAGGGTGACCAGAAAGTCCCCCAGCCGCGTCCCGCCCGCCGCGGTCATGACCGGACGCGCCAGGTCGGCACTGTCGAGCTCGGCCACGGCCGCGGCGACGCAGCCGCGCAGCCGCGGCCGCAACCGCAACAGGTCGGCAGCTGGCAACCGGTCCGTGTCTGGGGGGGAGGTGCCCGCAATCGCCGCGGCAAGCGCGTCCGCCGCCCCGAGGACATGAACGACATGGTCCGCGATGCTCCAGCCGGGCAGTCTGCCCGGCCGTGCCAGCTCCTCATCGGCCAGCGCGTCCACTCGCTGGGCGATCCGCTCCCACTGGCCGGCAACCGCCGGCACCAGTTTCGGATCATCACGACGAGCCGCGGACGCCACGTTCCCGATTATCGGCCGCCGCCGGGCCGGCTGGCGGCACCTGGTATCCCAGCCAACCGCCACCGAAGAGGAGGATGGAGCGATGGACGCGCAGCCATACGGGAACGTGATTGTGGACGCCGACAGCGGCAACACCCAAGCCGGCCCTCTTGACCACCGGCGGCGCGCGAACCAGGATGATCGCGGCGCCTCCGGCCAGCCCGGCGGCCAGCCCGGCGACCCGTTCGGGACGGCGGCGATCCAACGCCGGGTGCTCGACGCCTGGGCGGCATCCCCGGCCCGGTTCCGTGAGGACGCGAACGCGGAGGAGGACGCCGCTCGTGGCGCCTACCGCGACCGGCTCGTCGTCGAGCTGCTCCAGAACGCGGTGGACGCGGCCCATACCGCGGCTGTCCCCTGCCGCGTTCTGATGACGCTGACCAGCGACAGCGACAGCGCGGCAGAACATCACAACGGGATACTGGAGATCGCCAATACCGGGACGGGGCTGTCCGCGGCCGGAGTCGAGTCACTGTCGACCCTGCGCGCCTCAGCCAAGCGCGACACAACGGCTCTCGGCCGTTTCGGGGTCGGTTTCGCCGCGGTTCTGGCCGTCAGCGACACCCCGTCGATCGTGTCCCGGCAGCCGGTGGGTTCCTGGGGGGACCGCAACCACCTGGGCGGTGGCATCGGCTGGTCGAAGCAGTCGACGATCGACGCGATCAACGCGCTCGGCGAACCGGCTCTTGACGCTGAGCTGGGCCGCCGCAACGGCGCGGTCCCCGTGCTGCGCCTTCCTTTCCCCATGATGGACGCGCCGCCACCGCCGGATGGTTACGACACGGTCGTCCGGCTGCCCCTGCGCGACGGCGCCGCGGAAGCGCTGGCCCGCTCGTTGCTCACGGGCCTGGACCCCACGCTCCCCCTGCTGATGCCCGGGTTGTCCGAGGTCACCATCGTGATCGACGGCACGCCCGCAACCCTGACCTGTGGCTGGGCGTACCCGGCGCCAGGCGTGGAGCACGCGCTGCTGAACGGCGAGCGGTGGGTCGGCCGGGTCCGACGCGGCGTGATCCCCGCAGGCCTGCTGGCCGACCGGCCGGTGGAGGAACGTTCCCGCACCGGATACGCGGCACGGGCGATGGTTCGCGAGGGCGGCTGGCCCGATGACGTGCCCAGGCTGGTCCGCGCGCCGCAGCCGACCGATGAACCGCTGTCCCTGCCGGTGCTGGTCAGTGTGGACCTGCCCCTCGAACCGTCCCGCCGGCACACGGTCGCCGGTCCGCTGCGGGACTGGCTGGTGGACCGGCTTGCCGAGACAGTCGTCGACCTGGCTGTCGACCTTGGCAGCGCCGGCCCGGCCGCAGCTGACGACCCGGCCGCGGTTGCCACCCCGCCAGCGTCTGACACCCCGCCAACACGCCATGACGGCCCCACCCCGGTGGCCCCGGCCGCGCCCGACCTGCTAGCCCTGATCGCCGCCGAGCCCGGCACCGGGAACCCGGCACGGACCGCGCCGGAGGCCGACGTCCGCGGGGTGTTCGCGGCACTCGCGGGTAGCGGCCATCCGCCCGCGCATTCCCCGCTGGCGGCGCTCGAGCTCGTCCCGACCGGGCTGCCCGTGGGGGAGGTCGACGGCAGGCTGCGGGATGCGCTCAGCCGGCTCCTTCCGGACGCGCCGATGCTGCCAGGCGGGCGCCGTGGATCCGCCTGCGTCGTGTGCGACCTCGGCCCGGCGACCGACGCGGTCACCGCGCTGCTTGCCTGCGGGCCGGTCACCGGCCCTGGCGACACGCTCCCCGACGCACCCCCCGACGCGCCCGGCGGGGGCGGCAGCGTGGACGGTCTGCTACCAGCAGACTACGCGGCCCGCCGCTGGCGGTCGCCGCTGGCGCTGCTGGGAGTACAGCGGCTCGGTACCGCTGAGGTAGTCGAGATCCTCGCTGAGCTGCGCCGGCCACCGGCGTGGTGGGCACGTGCCTATGCGGCTCTCGCGCATGCTCCGGACCGGGACGCTCTCGGCGCCCTGCCCGTCCCCTTGGCCGTGCCGACCGGGGAACAGCCCACCGGCACGAGTACCAGCACGGAGACCGGCACGGATGCGGATGGGGCCTGGCTCGGCGCCCGGATGGTCACCGGCCCGCGTGGCGTGCTGCTCCCCACGCCCGAGCTGGACGTCACGGCATTGATCGACTCAGGTCTGCCGCTGCGGGTGGTGCATCCGGACGCCTGCGTCGGTGCCGCCCGCGGCATCCTGCGCACCCTCGGCGCGGTTGACGGAACCCCGGTGAGCGTGCTGCGTGACGCATCCATCGCCGACGCTGTCGCGGACCTCGATCCGGACGTGGCTGCCGACGCTGTCCGCGCGCTGGCCACAGCCGTCCTCGCACTCGTGCGTGACGCCGGCCTCGATCCCGCTGGCGCGGTCGGTGAGCTGCCGTGGCTCGCCGATCTGCTCCTCCCTGACGCCGACGGGGATTTCAGCCCCGCTGGTGAGCTGTTGATCGCGGACGGCCCCCTCGACCGAGTGCTCGCGACGGACGCGCCGTTCAACGTCCTCGCCGATGACTTCGCGCGGGCGTGGCCGATACGGGTGCTGGAAGCGGTCGGCGTACTGCGGACCTTCGCCACCCTGCGGGCTGACGGCATTCGGCTCGACCCGGACGAGCCGACGCTGCTGGAACTGGACGACAGCGATGCCTGGGTGGAAGAGCTGACCACCCGTCTCACCACCGGAGCCGCGCACGAGCCGAGACATGCCGCGCCGGCCGCGCCACCAACACTCACGACCTTCCGCGCCGTGCGGGACCTGGAACTCGTCGACGCGTCCCGCTGGCCCGAGGCGCTCAGCGAGCTTGCCCAGCCGCCCCTGCGGGACGTGGTCATGCACTCCGAGCGGATCAGCCAGCCCAACCGGCCGGTGGGAGCCGGCGCTGACGTCGACACGTCGTACACCCGCTGGTGGCTGTCCCGGCACGCGCTTCTTCCCGTCGCCGGATCGACCGCGGTCCTGCCGCCGGCCGAACTGGCGCTGCCCGGCGCGGACCCGCTGCTCGACGGGTTGTTCGCACCCGCCGCGCCACTGCCCGGCGTGGACGTCGACCTGCTGCGCCGGCTCGGTTGCCGGCTCACCCTCGCCGATGTCCTGGACGACTCCGATGCGCTGCTCGATCTGCTCGACCGGCTCGGCGACACCGATCGGGACGTGCCGTGGCCGGCCGCGCGGACGCTCTACATGGCCGCGGTGGAAGCCACCAAGATCCCTGATAATACCGATAAAACAGACAGCGACGACACCGACAGCAACGGCGGCGACCGGCCGACCGGCATCGATCCCCCGCTGACCGTGCGTACCCCGGACGGGGTGGTGCGGACATCCAACGCCGTGATCGTCGATGCGCCGGACCTGCTGCCGCTGCTCGGGACCGGTCGTAGCGCCCTGCGCATGCCGCTGGACCGGGCGGCCGAAGCTTCCCTCGTCCTCGGCGTGCGGCTGCTTTCAACGCTCGGCGGCTGTGCGGTCGTCTCAACGCCGCGGAAGCGTACGGCACCGGACGGCACGCCGTACCTGTCACATGCGCCGCTGCTGGTGGCCGACGCCGATGGGACGCCCACGCCCGTCGCGTGGCGGGTGCTCGGTGGTATCGGCGGCGAGATCCACGTCGACGACAACGCCGGGACGAACGCGCTGGCGCGAGCGCTGGCCTGGCATGCGGGCACCTGGGACCGCCGCCATGCCATCGCCGAGGCGCTGCGCGACCCGGCCGGCGAGGATCAGCGGCAGGCCGAGGATGACCTCGACGACTGGTGAACCGGCGGGCCCAGCCCACCGGACGCGGCCGGTTCCGGCTGCCCGGCCCCGCTCCTTGATCCATCGAACCAACAAAAGATCATTTGTTGGCCGGCTTTCGGAGGCGGTCACGGCGGCGCGTGGTGACCGCGATGCCCAGCAGCCCGAGCCCGGTACCAATGGCCGCGGTCGCGATCCACCACAGGTGGCCGTGCGCTCGCAGGTCGTTCCAGAACGGCAGCATCACGACCAGGGCGACCAGCCACAGAACCGTGCCGACGGTTACTGACGCCACGCCGTCATAGGGCAGTGGTTCCAGCTCGCGGCGGCCAACCGGCGGGGTCGTGCTCATGCTCGCCGACATTACCCCGCGGCCTGCCCGCGGTCTGGGGAGCGCGGGCGGCGCCGAAACCCCTACCAGCGGAGCCACCCAGACCTGAACCGCGCGAGTTTGTCGGTATAGGAGCTTTTCGGGCGATATGGATGCCTTTCGGCCACCTGGCATAAACGGCGACGTACCCACCCTGATCGCATGGAAGGACATGAAGACCGTTCAGTCCAACAGGTCGGGCTGTTCCTCGACGATGATCTGGTAAAGAGCCTCGAAGGACCACCGCGCGCCCACCTCACTGGCGAGCTGGCCCGCGGTGAGCCGGGCGGTCTCGTCGTCGAGAATCCGCAACGCGCCGGCGGCTGAGGCGACGAGCTGGGCCTTGGCAGCGCGTTCGGCGGCGATGAACCAGTAGGCGGCTGACTCCACGGAGGCCCCGACGGAGAGCAGGCCGTGGTTGGCGAGGATCGCGAGCTTGCGCCCGCCGAGGGCTTCGGCGATGCGACGCCCCTCGTCCGTGCTGAGCACAACGCCGTTGTAGCCCTCGAAGATCACATGATCCTCGAAAAAGGCGCAGGCGTCCTGGGTGATCGGATACAGCGGCTCACCGATGGCTGACAGCGCCTTGCCGTACAGGGAGTGCGTGTGCGCGGCGGCGACAACGTCCGGCCGGGCCGCGTGGATCTGCGAGTGGATGGCGAACGCCGCGGTGTTCAGCGGCCCGACGCCCTCGACGATCTCGCCAGCATCGTTGACCAACAGCAGGTTGGACACAGTGATCCGGCGGAAGTCGACACCGGCCCGATTGACCCAGAAGTGGTCAGGCAGCTCCGGATCACGCGCGGTGATGTGACCGGGCAGCCCTTCGCCCAGACCCAGCTGGCCGAAGATGCGGTACGCGCCGGCCAGGCGCTGCTTTCGGTACAGCCGCTCCTCGACGACGGTCCGCTCCGGTTCGGGCCGCGGCCAGGGGCCACCGACCGCGGGCGCGACGATGTTCGACCGGTCCCACGAACCCGGCTCCGGGCCTCCTACGCTCGCATCCGCCAGCACTGCGATGTTTTCCGTGCTTATGCTCATCTCTCCGCTGCTCCTCTCGACGGCTTCACCGTTTTCTCTTCCCAATGCAGCAGGGCACGGCCGGCATCGGCGTAGACAGCGTCGTCCTGCGGAGTGTGTACACGACCGCACAGAACATTTCGATAATGACGCTCCAACGGGTTCGCGCGGGACAGCCCAGGATTTCCGGTCAGCGCAACGGCCGCGCCCACCGCGCGGATCGCGGCGTTGGTGACCGTCGACTTCACGGCGTTGGCACGGGCGGCGGCTACGGCGTCCCCCGCGTCGACCCCCCGCGCGGTCGTCTCGAGTAACACCCGAGCCGTCGTCAGCGTGACGTCGATCTCCCCGACGGCGGCCTGGAAGCGCGGCAGGCTCGCCAACGGCTTACCCAGGTTGGACGGCACCCGCTCATGCAGAAAACCGATCAGCCAGTCCCGGGCGGCCTCGGCGACCCCCAGGTAGATCGTTGAGATGGCGAGAGCGCCCCAAGATAGGATCATGAACCCCGCTGTCGCCGCATCCCGCAGGCGGGACAGGGGGCGGAGCCCCACCCCCGCGTCGGCGTCCAGCCGGACCCGGTCGAAGACAACGTCATGGCTTTCGGTCGCCCGCATCCCGATGTGGTCCCAGGTACGGATGATCTCTATACCCGCGCTGTCAGTCGGTACGACAAAAACGCCGACCCGCGGCTCCCTGGCCCCCGAGCCCGCCGCCGGCTCGGCCACCCGCCCAACGGGGCCGGCGGCCGGGCCGGTCGCCGCCCACACCAGCATCCAGCGCAGCACCGGCGCACCAGTCGAATAGATCTTGTGACCGGTGAGCTCCCAGCCGTCCCCTGTCCAGCGGGCCGTCGTGGCCGGCAGGCCGCCCCGCGAGGGACTGCCCAGGTCGGGCTCCACCCGCAGGTGGCTCACCATCGCGCCCTCCTCCACCGTGGACCGGGCCACCCGCGCATACACGTCCTCGGCCCATCCAGCGCCGTCACCGAAGCGCGCGTGTGCCAAGTACGTCATCGCGAGAACGAGCGCGGTCGCCGGGTCGCCGTGGGCGATTGCGCCGAGCACGTCGACCACGGTCGAGATGCCCGCGCCGGCTCCGCCATAGGCAACTGGGACGGTGAGCCCGGTCAGCCCGGCCTCGTGCAGCCGCGTGAGGTTCGCGACCGGGAAGGTCCCCGTCCGGTCGTGTTCCGCCGCGGTCGCGGCGAATTCGGCGGCCAGTTCCGTCAGCAGGTCCCGCTGAGGCGGCCCGACGGATGCGGGTGCGCTCGGACTCGACATGGAGACCCTCCGGAGGAAGACTGCGCCAGGTCCAGGCTCCCGGCGGCCATCGTCTGGAGCTGGAGAACACCACTATCGAATGTGACATATTCTACCTTGTAGGGTGTTTTAGCCAGGCCCGCAGCCTCCAGGTAGAGCCGCTGCCGCTGGTATCCGCTCTCCCCGACGCGGGGGGTGGCGTCGGCGAAGCTCATCGGGAAACATTCGGATGCGGCCCGTCCGAATGAGAGTT
>NZ_CAKJTO010000016.1:27277-41431 GCF_917627405.1 Protofrankia sp. Cj5 | reverse complement strand
ATTTGTTTTGAAAGTCCCGTATTCGCCATTGTGATAAATCAATGGCGACGTACTGTCCTCCTCAGTGTGCGCCTGTAGCACACGGGCCACCAGCAACCGATGGTCACCGGCGGTGAGCCGATGTTCAAGCCGGGCCCGTACCCAGGTCACCGTCCCGGCCAGCAGCGGTTCACCGGTGGGCAGGCGCGTCCACGTGCTGGGCGGAGCAAACCGGTCGGCGCCCTTGGCCGCGAAACGCTGGGCGGCATCGGCCTGGCTGTCGGACAGCAGGTGCACAAGCAGCGTGTCAGCATGCCGCAACGCCGGCCAACTTGACGAGGCCGATGACACCGACAGCGATATCAGCGGCGGTTCCAGCGACAGTGACACAAGGGACGTTGCGGTAAAGCCGACCGGCCCGGACGGACTGTCCAGGGTCACCACCGTGACCCCGGCCGCGTGCCGGCGGAAGACCCGTCGGTAGGTGTCGGGATCGACACCCGCACCAGTTTCGTCGTGACCGGTGGCGCTCATGGGCCGGCTGGCCACGAGCCGGGCGACCGAGCCGTCCCCCAGCCCGTACTCGTCCGGCTCATGGTCCGCGGCGTGCGGCCAGGCGGGGTGGCTCATCGCGCGAACTCCGCTTCACTGACCGCCGCTTCACTGACCCGCGCTTCGGTGACCAGCGCCGCCGCGGCCTGGACCAACCGGCCGTTCGCCGCGGCCCAGTCGTCGACCTGGGTGTCGAGAGCTGGCAGCTGGGCCTCGACGATCGAGAATGCCGGCGTGGGAACCGTCGCCCCCAGTTCAGCGAGGAGCGGACGCAGATGCAACTCGGCGACGGCCTGATGCGCTGGCGCGCCCGCGACAATTACCGGCACTGCGATCACACCAGTCAACCCACCCGCAGGCAGCAGATCGAGAAACGCCTTGAGAAGGCCAGTGTAGCTGCCTTTGTAAACCGGCGTGGCCACCACGAGCACGTCCGCCGCCCGGATGGACGCCAACGCCGCGGCAACAAGGCCGTTCGTGTCGGCGAACAGGTACTGGGCGATCAGAGCGAGGTCGATGTTCTCGACTCCCGCGGCCGCCGGACGAGGCACGGCGGCGTGGCCGCCTCGCCCGGCGGCGCATTCCCGCGCAATCCGTTCGGCAACGGTCCGGGCAACCGTACGCGTCCGGGAGGCTGGGCGGGGATTCCCGCTCAACACAACGATGCGCGGGAACGGGAAGGTCGGTGGCATGACCAGCCTCCGTAATGGGGATGGACGCGCGGACAGGGAACGGTGACAGCTGGTCAGAAGGCCAGCGAGCGGACGAAGAACGGGGCGACATCCAGCCTGTGGTCGATTACACCGGCTTCGGTGTACACGTCCGAGGTTTCTTGCAGCTGCTTGATTATCGTGTCGTCAATCGGGGGGGCTGTCACCGTTCGGCGATTGGTCACCGCCGCGGCCACCGGCTCGGGCAGCTTGGTCAGCGAGGCGAACAACCGGGTGAAGTCCGCTTTGTTGGTGTTCGACCAGTCGAAGGCCCGGGCCTGCCGGAGCAGGAAGTCCGCGATGGCCGCGCGCCTGGCCGGATCCCCGGCCGCCTGCTCCGACGCGACAGTGAACCCGAGCCCGGAGCTGATCCCGGTCCCGTCGCGAATGATGCGCGCGCCCTTCTGTTCCGACAGCGCGATGTACGGATCCCAGGTTGCCCATGCGTCGATCTGCCCGGAGTCGAACGCCGCGGTGGCGGCCGGCGGGGTCAGAAACGAAATCGTGACGTCATGAGGGGTCAGACCCGCCTCCTTGAGCGCGCCGAGCAGCAGATAGTGCCCGACGCTGCCCTTCGTGGTGGGCGAAACGGTCTTGCCCTTGAGATCTGCCACCGTGCGGATCGGCGAATCCTTGGGAACAAGCACCGCAACGGCCTTGGCGGAGGTTTGGGTCACGCCCACGATCTTCAACGGTGCGCCGGCACCGATCGCGTTGAGGACGGGCGCGTCACCCGCTGGGCCGATGTCGGCGGCGTTCGCCCGCAGTGCCTGCAACAGCGGAGCCGCCGCCGGGAAATCCGACCATTCAATCCTGTACGGAACGTCCTTGAGAACGCCGGCCGCCTCGAGTATAGCCTTGGTCTGACCGACCTGATCGGCGATGCGGAGGGTCACCCCGGAAAGGTCCGCCCTGGCGCCTGTCGTGGCCGACGACTTCGGAGCCGCCGAATCGGACCCTCCCGCGCAGGCGGCCAGCAGGGAAACGGCCGCAAGCGCGGTGATGCCCGCGAGCAGCCGAGGTTTGTGATGCGTGACCAGCCGGGTTTGGTGGCCGGCGAACAGACGTAGCATCGGGCAGCTCCGAAGCGCGAGTATCTCCCGTCCGAAACCGGTACGGGCGGTGGCGGACAGGATAAAAGTGATTAACGGTGGACGGCTGGGTCGAGTGACCAGGTCAGGATGGCTCTTTCGTACGCCCGGAGCTCCCGGGGGAGCGAGCCGCGAAAAGCCGGAGCCGTCATCGACAGCGGCTGCTCCAGGCCCGGGCGTAATCCACGCAGCGGCGCCGCGTCAGGATCATCTCAGCAGACACAGAACAACACTCTGCGTATAGTTATATTGTTCAGTCAAGAAGTGGGAAAGTAATATACGTCACACAACGCCACCTGTTGACGCAGGTAGAAGCCGCATGATTCCGTTGATCTCATGTTGCAATCGGCGCTTCTGGTTACCCGGGGTCACATCGACCTTCTCCGGGTGAAATCCGCCGTATGTCCGGCCTCCTGACCGGGACGTGACGCGGAGCGTCGCACCCACCAGCGCAGGTACTCCGTACTCACGCCACGCGATTCGGCGTTACCCGAATTAACTAAGACCGGGGCGAAAATCGGATCGCGACGAATCTGCAGCGACAGCCACCACCGTCCCGACCGGATTTCCACCGTCAACGCCAATCGATCCGCCGCCGGCACGTAGGAACAATGATCGCGCTGCTCTCGGTCAATGTCAGCACCAATCACCGCGGAGAATCTGTGACAACCCACACGCTTTCTGCCGGGAAAGACGCGGCGGCACAGGCACCCGGCCCGGCTCCAGACACGGACAGCGGCAGCGGCACGCCTTCCCTACCCGCCCCGGTGTTGGTCACGGTCACCCCGTCAGCCGCCGGGCGGCGCGGTGTGCCCCGGTGGATCCGGCGGCCGACGGGCCCACTGCTCCTCGTGCTGTTATGGCAGCTCGCGAGTTGGCGTGGCAGCACCTCCACCGAGCTGTTCGCCTCCCCGTGGACGGTGGTCACCACGTTCGGCCATCTCGTCAACAATGGCGATCTTCCACAGGCGATCGGGGTCTCGTTGCGGCGGGTCGGTACCGGCGTGCTGCTCGGCGGAACCATCGGGATCTCCCTGGCGCTGCTCGCTGGGCTGTTCCGGCTCGGTGAGGATCTCATCGACGCCTCGGTCCAGATGATCCGGACGGTACCGTTCGTCGGCCTCGTCCCGCTGTTCATCATCTGGTTCGGCATCGGCGAGACGCCGAAGATCGCGCTGGTCGCCTTCGGTGTCGCCTTCCCGCTCTACCTCAACACCTACGCCGGTATCCGCAACGTCGACGCCGACCTGGTCGAAGCCGCGCGCACGGTCGGACTGGGCCGGTTGGGCCTGATCCGGCACGTCATCCTGCCGGGCGCGCTGGCGAACATGCTCGTCGGCGTCCGATACTCCCTCGCCATCGCATGGCTCGCGCTCATCTTCGCCGAGCAGGTCAACGCCAACCACGGCCTCGGTCAGCTCATGAACGACGCCCAGGAGTTCCAGCGGACCGACATCATCGTGGTCTGCCTCGTTGTCTATGCCTTTCTCGGGCTCGCCGTCGACGCGTTCGTCCGACTTCTCGAAAGGGTGCTGCTGTCATGGCGACCAGCCTTCAGCGGAGCATGAGCGCGCAGCTGGCTCCGCGGGACCTCGGCACGACATCACCGGACGGCACCCCACTCGCGGTAGGGGTCCGCAACCTGCGACGCGCCTTCGGTACCAACAGCGTCATCGAAAGTCTCGACCTGGATGTGCCGGCCGGACAGTTCGTCGCCCTGCTCGGCGCGAGCGGCTGCGGGAAGAGCACCCTGCTACGCATCCTCGCCGACCTCGACACCGAGATCAGCGGGGACGTCCGGGTGGCGTCCCGGCGAGCCGTGGCGTTCCAGGCACCGCGCCTGCTGCCATGGAAACGTGTCTGGCGCAACATCATCCTTGGCCTGCCCGGGCGGCCGGACAAGGCTCGCGCGGTCACGGCGCTGGCCGAAGTGGGCCTGGCCCACCGCGCCGATGCCTGGCCCAAGACGCTGTCCGGCGGCGAGGCACAACGGGCGTCGCTGGCTCGGGCGTTGGTGCGCGACCCCGAACTGATGCTGCTGGACGAACCGTTCGGCGCTCTCGACGCTCTCACCCGGATCAGGGCTCAGAGCCTGGTCGAGCAGCTCTGGCAGCGCCACAAACCGGCGATTCTGCTGGTCACGCACGATGTCGAGGAAGCGCTTCTCCTGGCCGACCGCGCATTGATTATGAAAGATGGGATGATCGCCCACAGCGTTGACGTCACCCTGGCCAGGCCCAGGAGCGTGACCGGCCCGGCGTTCGTCGAGCTACGGGCCGAACTGCTCGGCTGGCTCGGGGTCACGTACAACCCACCTCGGGGCGCGGACGGGTGACAACCAGCGGCCCCGCACCCGCGTTCGGCCCGCCTGGGTCCAGCCGACCCGCGTTCAGCCCACCCGCGTTCAGCGATGTGGACCCCTTCCACCGCCGCCTCCACCAGATCACCCAGGCGAACCTGAGCCCGGATACCGCCCAGACCGGTGGAATGCTCCGGTTCTCGGCGATCAGCAACAGGACCGTCGGCTCGACCGGACTGTGGATGGGCCAGGTTCACGTTGCCCCGGCGACCGCGTCCGGCAACCACCACCACGGTGCTTCCGAAACCGCGATCTACGTGGTGAGCGGCCACCCCCAGTTCGTCTTCCTGGACCAGAACGCCGACGGGGAGCGGCGCCCGCACGCCGGGCGGGAGGTTCGCGTGCGGACAGCCCCCGGCGACTTCATCTTCGTGCCGCCGTGGATCCCGCATCGCGAGGAAAACCCCGACCCCGGCATCGAGGCCATTGTCGTGATCGCTCGAAGCACCCAGGAAGCGATCGTGGTCAATCTTGAGGGCCTGGAATGGGCTGGACCGGTCCTGACCAACGGTTCGGACATCGACGGCTGTTCCTGACCCCGCACGCACCCACACACGCTCGTATCCGCCCACGCACGCATTCACCCAGCTCGCGAGGAGTTCCGCCATGCCCGTCGAGTTCATCGGTCTCGTCTCCGCCGCGGAAGGATCGGAAACAGGCCAGACATCAGGAGCAACCGTCGACCGCGACTTCGTCCGCCGGTTCGCGCGAGCGCACGAGGACGCCGGCTTCGACAAGGCGCTCATTGGCTATTCTTCCAGTTCACCGGACAACATTCAGGTGGCCGCCTATGCGGCCGCCAACACCGAACGGCTGGGTTATCTGATCGCGCACCGGCCGGGCGTGGTCTTCCCAACGGTGGCGGCCCGTTACTTCGCGACCCTGGACCAGTTCTCCGCGGGCCGGGTCGCCGTCCACATCATCACCGGTGGCAACGACGCTGAGCAACGGCGTGACGGTGACTACCTGACCAAGGACGAACGCTACGACCGGACCGATGAGTACCTTGACCTCGTCAGGAAGGCGTGGACGTCAACCGGGCCGTTCAACCATGACGGCCGGTACTACAAACTGGAAGATTACCTGTCCACGGTCCGGCCGGTACAACAACCGCACATCCCGCTGTACTTCGGCGGTTCGTCGGCGGCGGCCTACCGGGTCGGTGGCAAGCAGGCGGACGTCTTCGCGCTGTGGGGTGAGCCGCTGGCCGAGACTGCCGAGCAGATCGCGGCGGTGAACCAGGCCGCGGCCGACGCTGGTCGCCCCAAGCCTGGCATCAGCGTGTCGTTCCGGCCGATTCTCGGCCCGACGGAGAAGCTGGCCTGGGAACGTGCCTATGACATCCTCAGGGCCACGCGCGCCAACCTGGATGCGCCTAACGGCATCTTCCGTCAGTTCCGTGTGCGCTACAGTCCCACCGCCGCGCCACAGAATGTCGGGTCACAGCGATTGCTCGCCACGGCAGCCGCCGGCGAACTGCACGACCGCGCGCTGTGGACACCGCTCGCCGCCGCTACCGGCGCCGCCGGTAACTCGACCGCGCTGGTCGGAACGCCCGAGACCGTCGCGCAGGCGCTTCTCGACTACGTCGACATCGGTGTGACGACCCTGTTGATCCGCGGCTACGACCCGTACAACGACGCTGTCGACTACGGCCGTCACCTGATCCCGCTCGTCCGTGCGGAGGTCGCCCGGCGCGACCGGGGTGAAGCCGCGAACCGTAGCGCGATCGCACCCGTCCCCGCGGCCCTGGCCGCGCATGGAGCGAGTACGGGCTGACGCCTTCGGGCGGCATCTCCAGGGCCTCCGGCGGTGCGGTACCACGATCGCACCGCCTTCGGCTGGCATGCCCCCAGAACCTTGCGGAACGTAACCGGTTCACCGTGTTTCATACCAGCCACGAACCCCGCGTGGGACGAATCTCCGACGGTGGCCTCTTGGGGTGTGTGCGGGCTTTGCCAGGAACCAGCTGGACGCGGCTCCCTGATCGAACGACGACTCCCGAAACACACCGTAGCGCGGCTAACAAGGTACCTTGGCCTGATGGACAGCGCTACCGAAGCTCAACTCGCGTCGGTACTCCGCCTGTCCGTGATGCGCCTGTCGCGCCGGTTGCGCCAGGAACGCTCCAACACGCTGACCCCCACGCAGATCGCCGCTCTTGCCACGCTGAAGCGACACGGCTCGATGACTCTCGGCGAGCTCGCGGCACACGAACGGGTACAGCCACCGTCCATGACCCGGGTGGTCGCCCATCTCGCGGAGACCGGCCTGGTCGCTCGCAGCGCGCATCCCACCGACGGCCGTCAGGTCATCGCCGGGATCACCGAGGCCGGCCTCAACCTGTTGGAAGCCGACCATCGCCGGCACGACGAATGGCTCGCCGAACGGTTGGCGTCGCTCAGTCCGGACGAGATAGCCGCTCTTGAACGGGCCGCGCCCATCCTCGACACCCTGGCTGGTTCGTGACGCCGTACGGCATCCGCGCCCCGCGCCGGCCGGCGGACCGGCCTACAGCTCCACCCAGCCTCCGCCGGCCCGGGACACGTCGGCGGAGGCGAGCAGCCGGGCGATCGTAAGGAGATCGTAAAAAGTCGCGCCGCGCACCAGCGCGGAGTCATTGAGCTCGGTGACCCGGACGACGTCGTAGGTTGCCTCGACGAGACCGGGACGCACGCCCGGGACATCGCGCATCAACAGGTCGCGCGTACCGTCCCAGTCCTGTCGCAGGACACGGCGCCCCTGCACCACTATCCTCCCGTCCGTGCCACAGATCGTGATCGTGGCAGTGTCCAGCCGGCCGCCGGGCCTCTCGTTGACCAGCACCGTGGCGCCATTGGACGACAGCAGCGCAAGGGTCACGGGCGCGTCAGCGGCAAGGCTGGCGGCGGGCATGGCGGCCGGGTGGGCACACACGGCGATCACCTCCCCGCACCAGCGACCAACAAGATCAATTATCTCAGCCCGGCCGGATGGCCCGGCTGGGGCCGCGAGCACGGTCACCTGGGTGATCCGGCCGAGCGAGGGGATCGACGCCTGCACATGCCAGGCTGCCGGCCAGGCCCGTCCATCGAGGGCGACCACGTGCGCGAGATCGGACTCCTCGGCAAGATCCGCAATGGCCCGCAGCGCGTCGGGATCAGCGGTCGCCGGACGTGACAGGAGCACGTGCAGCCCTGCCTCGACAGCCCTTCGAGCGATCACGTCAGAGCCGGGCGGCGCCATCTCAATACACACCGCCTCGACTTCGTCCGACAGCATCGCGACCAGGTCCGCGTAAGCTCGGGGCGCCTCAGCCTCGGCGGCCCAAGCCAGCGACTCCAGCGGCTCGGGCGCGAGGAGGCCCACCACGTCCACACCCGCGTCACGCAAGACCGAAGCGGTCATGCGATCGCTACCATCCGTTACCAAAACCATCGCACCTGGAAGATCAGGCTGGTAGTGCCGAGCGTCACGGCGGCGTTCACGCCATTCGCGCGCGCCTGCCGGGTCGCGTGAGGCCACCAGCTCGGGAACCGTCGTCACCCCCCGATAGTGCCCGCCACCGCGGCAGCCTGGAGCGTAATTCGTAACTACTCCGTCTCAAACTCTTCGCGTGAAAAAATTCACGTATTTGTTAAATAATTAATATTATTTCTATTTTCGCGAATCAGTGGAGGAGGACTGGTACCGCGGATGCCCCAGGAGCACCCGGCGCCCCGCGCCGCCCGGAGATCCCGGAGCAGCCTCCGAAGCCCGCGCCGAAACCCGTATCCGGCCGGTGCCGGGGGTGTCGTGACCCCCGCACCGGCCACAGCCACGGCCACAGCCACAGCGCAACGGCCGGTGCACCACCTGTGGACTCGGACTTTCCGAACGCGCAGACTCTGCTGGGTGTGGCTCGAATGTTCGTGGCTCTGGTTCCACCGGCTGATGTCGTCGAACCGCTCCTCAACGCCGTCAGGCGGCTACGGGGCGACCATGGGCAGCTTGCCGCGGAAGTGCGCTGGGCGCCGCCCGACAGCTGGCATATCACGCTCGCTTTCCTCGGCGAGGTGCCGGCCGCCGTTCTTCCTGATCTCACCAGACGGCTGGCCGATGTCGCCCGCAAGCATCCGCCGCCGTCTGTGACCATTGCCGGGAGCGGGCGTTTCGGCTCCCGGGTCCTGTTCGCCGATGTCGACGAAGAACCACTGATGCCGCTGGCCACGGCGGTGGCACGGGAGGCAAAGCTGGCTGGCGCGACCGGCCTCGATGACACGCGGGCCTGGCGTGGCCACCTGACCCTCGCGACCATCGCACGATCACATCCGGGACGCAGGCAGAGCGCGGCGGACTCCACCGAGCCGACCGGGCCGGATCTGCGGCCGATGACGGCTGCGCTCGCCCACGTCTCCTGCCGAACGTGGACGGCAAGGGCGTTGACGATGCTGCAGAACGCCCCCAGCCTCGGACGGCGTTACGAGACTGTGGCCAGCTGGTCGCTGTCCGACGGGACACCGTGACCGTCGCGCTGTGACCCGCGGGAGCACCTACCGATACCCGATCCATCCAGCCCACCGGCTCCGGCCTGTCGGTGCGGGACCCGGCGCCCATGCTGGACGTTACGGCGTGTTCCGGGAGGCGTTGTTCGACCAGGGAACCGGACAGCCGGCTGTCGGAACATGCCCTGGCTCCGGCAGCCTCGGTGGTATTCGGAAATCGTGAGCGCGGGCCATCAACACAGTTTTCCCTGATATTCACATCCAACGATCAGCTAACAGACGTCGATGCATCCACATACACCTCGCCAGGGCTTGGTGAACGGCGCGCCAACGCCATCACAGTGCTGGGGCCCCGCGCTCAGAACCCCGTGCCCAGAACCCGGCGACGGCGTGCCGGTCGCGGCATCGGACCGCGGCACGCCGGTCGGGACACCCCGGCTCCGGCCCGGCCGCGGCGGATGTCGTGCCCGGAGAAACCCTCCGTCATTCGTGATCGGTTTGGCTGTGCCCCGCTCCCCACGATGTTGAAATCCCTTACCAACAGTGCCATGTTAAGGACATGGAGCATTGCCGCGGAACGGTCCGTAAGGGGTGTCGCAGGACACGCCGGGTGAACGCTACCGATCACAGGCGTGTGGTGGCGCGAACCGCGAGACTTGGGGGCAACTGTTGCCTACCGCCGAACCGGCCCAAGCAGTCCACACCCGGACGCCACAGCCAAGGCGCGTGTATACCGATGTGATCGCTACAGCGAGAGGAGTCCGGCGTGTCCGAGCAGGTCAGCACCCTGACCGTCACTGATAACCGCACCGGTCAGACCTATGAGATCCCGATTGCCGACGGCGCGATCCGGGCCAGCGCCCTGCGGGCGATAAAGGTTGACGAAGGCGACTTCGGTCTGATGACCTACGACCCGGCTTTCACCAACACAGCAAGTTGTCGCAGCGCCATCACTTTCATCGACGGGGATGCCGGCATCCTGCGCTACCGCGGATTCCCGATCACCGAACTGGCGGAGCGGAGCAGCTTCCTTGAAGTCGCTTACCTCCTGCTCGCTGGGGAGCTGCCTACAGCCACGGAACTGGCGGTGTGGGAAGACGAAATCACCCACCACACTCTCGTACACGAATCGATCAAGAAATTCATCGACGGCTTCCACCACGACGCGCACCCGATGGGCATGCTGCTGTCGACCGTCGGCGCCCTGTCGACCTTCTATCCGGACGCGAAGGAAATAACGGACCCAGGGCTGCGGCGGCTACAGATCGTGCGCCTCATCGCAAAGATCACAACCCTGGCCGCGTTCTCCTACCGGCACTCGATCGGGCTGCCCTACGTCTACCCGGACAACGACCTGTCGTACGCGGGCAACTTCCTGAACATGATGTGGAAGGCCACCGAGCTCAAATACGAGCCGGACCCGAACCTCGAGCACGCCCTCGACGTTCTGTTCATCCTGCACGCCGACCACGAGCAGAACTGTTCGGCAAACGCGATGCGCGCGGTCGGCAGTTCCCAGGCCGACCCGTTCTCCGCGACCGCGGCCGCGATCTCCGCGCTGTACGGCCCGTTGCACGGCGGGGCCAACGAGCAGGTGCTGCGGATGCTCACCGATATCGGGTCGGTGGAGAACATTCCCGCCTTCATCGCGAAGGTGAAGGACGGCAAGAAGAAACTGATGGGCTTCGGGCACCGGATCTACAAGAACTACGACCCGCGCGCCCGGGTGATCCGGCAGGTGGCCGATGAGGTATTCAAAATCACCGGCACAAACCCACTGCTCGACCTGGCCATGGAGCTGGAGCGGATCGCGCTCGAGGACGAGTACTTCATCAAGCGCAGGCTGTACCCCAACGTCGACTTCTACACCGGCATCATCTACCAGGCGATGGGCCTGCCAGTGGAGATGTTCCCGGTGCTGTTCGCGATCGGCCGGATGCCCGGCTGGCTCGCCCAGTGGGAAGAGGGCCTGCTCGACCCCGAACAGAAGATTGCCCGCCCACGCCAGCTCTACATCGGCTATGACAAGCGTCCGTACTCACTGATCGAGGACCGTTCCCCCGACATCGGCGGCGAATCCGACTCGATCGCGGCCCTCGCGGCCCAGGCCGCTCCGACACGCCCTCGCCGTTAGGGCGTGTTCGAAAGCCGGCTGTCCGGCTCGCCACGCCCAAGCGGCCCCTGGCCGCGTTCTCGGCCACACCGATACCCACTCATCCGGTATCGGTGTGGCCCGCGGCCTTACCAGCAAGCAGCTGGACGCGGCTCCCGGCCCGAACGCACCTATTGCCGGATGCTCTCCAACGGTCATCTCTCGAAGCGCGCGAAACAAGGCCTTTCGCGTCAACCAGCCCTCGAAAGACCACAAAAAGACCACAATCTGGGAAATCCGGAACGGTTACAGGCGTTCGACCACATAGTCGATGGCAGCGGTCAGCGCGTGGATATCAGCCGGCTCGACTGCCGGGAAACAGGCGATCCGCAGCTGATTGCGGCCGAGCTTGCGATACGGCTCAACATCCACAATGCCGTTCGCGCGTAGCGTGCTCGCGACGACCGCCGCGTCCACACCGTCAAAGTCGATGGTGACCACGACCTGTGAACGCTGCGCTGGATCGGTGACGAACGGTGTCGTATAGGACGTCTTGTCCGCCCAGGTGTAGAGAATGGACGACGACTCCGCCGTCCGCCGCACACACCAGTCCAGACCACCATGGGCGAGCATCCACTCGACCTGGTCCGCGAAAAGGAAGAGGGTGGCGACCGCGGGGGTGTTGTAGGTCTGGTCCTTGGAGCTGTTGTCCCGGGCGGTCGTGAGGTCCAGGAACGGCGGGATCCACCGGCCGGAGGCGGCGATCTCGGCCAGCCGTTCGATCGCGGCCGGTGAGAGCAACGCCACCCACAGCCCGCCGTCAGACGCGAAGCTCTTCTGCGGCGCGAAGTAGTAGGCATCGGCCTCGCGGACATCAACGGGCAGCCCACCGGCGCCAGAGGTCGCGTCAACCAGGTGCAGCGCGCCCGTGTCCGCTCCGACCGGCCGGCGGACCGGCTTCGCCGCGCCTGTGGATGTCTCGTTGTGCGGGGTGGCGTACACGTCGACACCCGGTTCGGGCACCCAGTCCGGATGGCTGCCGGGCGCCGAGGTGATGATCGACGGCTCGGCGAGGAACGGCGCGCCCTTCGCGGTGTCGGCGAACTTGCCGCCGAACTCTCCGAACACCAGGTGCTGCGAGCGTTCCCGCACCAGGTTGAACGCGGCCGCGTCCCAGAAGGCGGTGGAACCACCGACGCCGAGCACGACCTCGTAGCCGTCGGGCAGCGAGAACAGGTCAGCGAGGCCCGCACGGACGCGACCGACCAGACTGCGCACGGGCTGCTGCCGGTGCGAAGTGCCAAGCAGCGACGTTCCGGTCGCGGCGAGCTGAGCGACCGCTTCGGGACGGACCTTGGACGGTCCACAGCCGAAACGCCCGTCAACCGGACGCAGCTGCCCGGGGATGACGATGCCGTCAGGCATGAACGTCCCCCAGCGGCCGGGGAGCCGGACCGATGTAACGCGCGGACGGGCGGATGAGGCGTCCGGTGCGCTTCTGCTCGAGGATGTGGGCACTCCAGCCGGCGGTACGGGCACAGGTGAACATGGACGTGAACATATGCGGCGGTACCTCGGCGTAGTCCAGCACGACCGCCGACCAGAACTCGACGTTCGTCCGGAGCGGGCGGTCCGGGTAACGGTTCGTGAGCTCCTCGATGGCCGCGGCCTCCAGCGCCTCAGCCACTTCGTAACGATGTGAGCCGAGGTCACGGGCGGTCCGCCGCAGCACCCGGGCGCGAGGGTCCTCCGCGCGGTACACCCGGTGGCCGAAGCCCATCAGCCGTTCCTTGCGGTCCAGCGCACGACGGACATAGCCGACCGGGTCACCGGTGCGCTCAACGTCATCCAACATCGCGAGCACCCGGGACGGCGCTCCCCCGTGCAGGGGGCCGGACAATGCCCCGACCGCCGACGACAGCGCGGCCGCCGCGTCCGCGCCGGTGGAGGCCACCACTCGGGCGGTGAAGGTGGAGGCGTTCATACCGTGCTCAGCCGCAGACACCCAATAGGCGTCCACCGCCTGGACATGCTTGGGGTCCGGCTCCCCCCGCCACCGGATCATGAAACGCTCGGTGATTGTGCGGGCTTTGTCGACCTCCTTCTGCGCGACGGCGGGCTGACCGAGACCGCGGGCCGCCTGCGCGACGAAGGACAGCGCTACCACCGACGCCCGCGCCAGATTGTTCCTGGCCTCGGCATCGGAGATGTCGATGAGCTGGCCGAAACCCCAGTAGGGGGCGAGCGTCGCCAGCGCGCTCTGCACGTCCACCCGGATGTCACCGGAATGCACCGGCAACGGAAAGGGCTCCGCCGGTGGCAGACCCGGCTCGAAGGAGCCGTCGACGAGCAGCCCCCACACATGGCCGTAGTCGACCTTTCCCACGAGATCCTCGATATCGACACCGCGATACCGCAGCGCGCTGCCTTCCTTGTCCGGCTCCGCGATCTCGGTCTCAAAGGCGATCACGCCTTCGAGACCGGGCTTGAAGTCGCTTGTCCTGTCGGCCATCGAAGTCCGGGCTCCGCTTCCTGTCCCCGGCCGGTGCCGTTAGGTGGTACGCCGGGCCGCTCCCGAGCACCGAACGCCAGCCGTAACTGATATGATCTTCCTACCTCGTCAAACTCACTGAATTGCCTGCCTGCATCCTGCCCTGTTGTCGGGGGCAGTGCCACATTCGCGCAGACCCCGCACCGTCCAGCAGCGTCCGGCGTGCCTGAACCCTACCCACCGGCTGGGCGTCCCCGGCACCACGCCACGTGATGACCCGCGGAAATGGGCCACCGACCCGTCAGCGACATCCAAGCAGCGCGATAAAGAGTGATACAAATCACAAAAAGCGAGCGACGCCGCACCGATTCTGGCTCCGCCAGAACGTGACACCGTGTGCTCACTATAAGAGCGCCC